>JBIOVA010000231.1:0-17913 GCA_044867485.1 Lacipirellulaceae bacterium
GTATGCCTGGCGGCGACACGCCGAAAATGGTTAGCCGCGACGCGGTCGCGGAGCGCTCCGCGACCGCGTCGCGGCTAACCATTTTCGGCGTGTCGCCGCCAGGCATACTTCGCCGCGACGCCGCTCAAGGCCACGAGGCCGATCACGTTGGGGAAGATTTGCGAGCCATTGAGGATGTCGCCCCAGGCCCAGACGACGTCGACCTTCGCCACGGCGCCAAGCGGGATGAGCAGGCAGTAGATCCAGCGGTAAGGCATGACGATCCGCCGACCGAAAAGATACTCGAGAAACTGCTCGCCGTAGAACGCCCAGCCCATGAGCGTCGTGTAGCCGAACAGGAACACCGACACGGCAAGCGTCCAGCCGCCGACGCCGGGCATCGCCGACTCGAACGCCTCGGCAACCGCCGCCGAGCTCTGGGCGCCGCTCTGCCACGCGCCGGTGAGCAGGATGGACATGGCGCTGATCGTCGACGTGATGAACGTGATGATGAACACCTCCATCACCGCGTTGAGCCCCTGCTGGTCGGGCCGGGCGCTCTTGGCCGTGCCATAGACGACAGCCGCGGTGCCGTAGCCGGCCTCGTTGGCGTAGGCGCCGCGGGCGAGGCCGTAACGGAGGGCGACCCAAATACCGAAGCCGCCGGCCGCGTCGGTGGAGAACGCCTCGCGAAACACCAGGGCCAGCACGTCGGGGATGCGGGTGACGTTCGAGCCGATGACGACCAGGCCGCCAACGAGATATAGGCCCACCTTGAGCGGTGAGAGCTTCTCGGCCGCGCGGCCGATCGACTTCACGCCGCCGATGATCACCAGCCAGGTGAGGATCGCCAGCACGACGCCGATGGCCAGGCGGTTTAAGTCGATCGTGAACGCCGCGTCGGCAGGCGCGGCGCCGCCTGGCGTCCACTGGCCGAGGTCGGCGGCGTGCGCTTTGAGCTGGCTGTCGACGGCCACGGCGATCGAATTGGGCTGCGTGAACGGCGTCGTGAACAGGCACGCCACGCCGGCGACCAGTGCGTAGAGCCACGCCAGCTCACGCGACCCCAAGCCGTCGCGCAGGTAGTACATGGGGCCCGAGAGCGTCTGGTCGCCGTTGGCGATGCGATACTTGAGCCCGAGGACCGCCTCGCAGAACTTGATTGCGGTGGCCACCAGGCCATAGCACCACATCCAGAACAGGGCGCCGGGCCCGCCGGAGATGATCGCCGCGGCGACGCCAGCGATGTTGCCGGTGCCGATCGTGGCGCCGAGCGCCGTCATGAACGCCTGAAACGGCGAGAGAGCGCCGCCGGCGCCCGCTTGCTGGCTGGCAAGCATCGTCCGCAGCGCTTCGGGAAAACGGCGGAACTGCACGAAGCCGAAACGGAGCGTCATGAACGCGCCAAGCGCCAGCAGCAACCCGACGGTCCATGGCATGAACATGGCGTCGGCGGCGTTTTGGATCGCGTCGGCGAGACGTTGCATGGGTTTGGCGAAGGGCTTGCGCGTGTTGACAACATTTAGCCCCCGGTCAGTGACCGGGGGCTAAATGAGTGTAACCGAAACTCCTGCGGATCGTGCTAGCACTTGCTGTGCGACCTTGTCGCGCGCGGCGGGCCGACCTACACTCCGCCGCGCTTCGGTGCGCCGTGCGCGCGCCCGTTCTGCGCACGCCGTTCACTCTTCCGCGAAAGACCCGTGCCATGTCTCGCCGCGTCGTCGTTCTCGCCTTGGTTGCCGCTGTCAGCGCCTCGCCGCTCGCTCGTGGGCAGTCGCCCGGCGCCTCCGGCTGGCGCGCCCCCACCGACTCGGGCCGCTACGAGTCCGCGGCCGAGCCGCAAGTCGCTCCCCAAGCGGCGGCGCAGCCAATTCCCAGCGCCACCCCCTACGGCGCCGGCCCCGCCGCAGAGCCAATCACGCGCGCCCAAGTAACCAAAGGCGCCGGCACGCTCCCCAACGAGCACGGCCAAGTGTGGCGCGAGTATGACATCTCGCCGTACACCGTCCGCAACACGACCACCGAGCATCCCGAGCAGTCGATCGTCGACTGGATTCTCCGTGAGACCGGCTACGAAGCGTGGCACGGCACGCCGGTGGGGCTGCTGTCGGCCGACCGCAAAGTGCTCCGCGTTTACCACACGCCGCAGATGCAGACGATCGTCGCCGAGATCGTCGACCGCTTCGTCAACGGCCAGGCCCAGAACTACGGCTTCGGACTCCGCATCATCTCAATGAAGAACCCCAACTGGCGCGTGCGGGCGCTGCCGCTGATGACGGCGATCCCTGTGCAGTCGCCCGGCGTGCAGGGGTGGATCATGGCCCGCGAAGACGCGGCGCTGCTGTTGGCCGAGCTGCGCCGCCGCACCGACTACCGCGAGCAGACGACGCCCAACCAAATGGTGCTCAACGGCCAGACCGCGGTCATGAGCACGATGCGACCGATCACCTACACCAAGGGGATCATCCCCATGCAGAACGTGTGGCCTGGATACCAACCGGAGTTGGGACAACTCGACGAAGGATTCTCGCTCGAGTTCAGCCCGCTCTTGTCGACCGACTCGCGCACCACCGACGCGGTCGTGAAGCTCAAGCTGTGCCAGGTGGAGCGGATGCTGGAAGTGCAGCTCGAAGCGCCGAGCGCCGTGGCGGCCAACCAGAAGGCGGCGGTCCAGGTGCCGCAGCTCACGATGGTGCAGCTCCACGAACGGTTCCGCTGGCCGACGGACCAGGTGCTCTTGTTGTCGATGGGCGTCGTCGCCACGCCGGGACCGGAGAAGCCCAATCCGCTCATGGACGTGTTGCCGGTGCCGAAGTCTGCGCCGCGGGCCGATGCGCTGCTCATGGTCGAGTCCAGCGGCACGGTCGCCCAAGCGACGCCCATCCCCGGCACCGGCGCCGCCCCGCCGGCCGAGACGGCGAGCCTGCCGGACCGCACCTTTCACGGTCGGTATTAGCCAAGGGACAGCGGTTTGGCGCCGTTGCCTTGATCGGACCGCTTCGGTGGGGTATTATAATACAACACCGGGTGACGATCGCGCGATGTTGTATGAGGCGATACTCTGGGACCTCGAAGACGACCCAGACGGCAACGTCCAACATTGCGCAGAGCACGGAGTAACGACAGAGGAAGTCGAGGAAGTGTTTGCCAATCCCTCGGACTTCGACCTCAGCCGTTCGTCAGGTCGGCCAGTCGTATTCGGCGATACCAACGCCGGGCGACACCTGATGGTCGTCTTTGAGGAAATCGACGACGAAACCGTCTACCCGATTACCGCCTACGACGTGCCAGAAGGAAAGTGACCATGGCCATGCGTCGCATCACACGCGATCGAAAGCTGACCGCCTCGGAAGCGGCCGCCTATCAATCCGTACGCGAAAGCGTCGACCACGAGCTGCCCGATTTGATCGCCCGCCGCCAAGAGCGTATGACGGCGCTCGACGAATTGGAATTGCTCTTCGAGCAGCTTAAGGCGGCCCGCGAGGCCAAAGGGTTGAGCTTGGCCGACGTGATGCGGCTCACGAGCATGGATCGCTCGGCCCTCTCGAAGCTTGAGACCGGCCAGCGTCCCAACCCTACAGTCGACACGCTCGTGCGCTACGCCGAAGCCGTCGGCAAGCGGCTCGTCGTCACATTGGCGGACGCCTAACGGCTGAGCGCTTCCCCCGCCGCAGCGGTCGGGTATCCTGTGGCTTCCTCATCTTTCGCAGGGAGCCGCCGCATGCTGCCGCGCCGTTGGTCGATCGCCGTCCTCATCACCGCCGCCATCGCGATCAGCTATCTCGATCGCCAAACGCTGCCGGTGGCCGTCGACTCGGTGCGGCAGGACATTCCGCTCTCCAACGAGGCGTTTTCCTACCTCAACGTCTCGTTCCTGGTCGCGTACGCCGTCATGTACATGGGCGGCGGACGGTTGATCGACGCGCTCGGCACGCGGCGCGGGTTTTTTGTGATCATGGTCTTCTGGTCGCTCGCGGCGGCCAGTCATGGGCTGGCCGCATCGTTCTGGATGCTCGCGGCGAGTCGATTCCTGCTGGGGCTCGGCGAAGGCGGCGGCTTTCCCGCGGCGACCAAGGCCGTGGCCGAGTGGTTCCCGGTGCGCGAGCGGTCGACGGCGATGGGCCTCATCAACGCCGGCACCGCCGTGGGCGCCGTGATCGCGCCCCCGGCGATCGCGGCGATCATCATGCTGTCGAATTGGCGGTGGGTGTTTTTCGCAGCCGGGACGGTGGGGCTCGCGTGGACCGTGTGGTGGTTGCGCGAGTACCGCCCGCCGACGGAAGACCCCAAGCTTTCGGAAGTCGAACGCGAGGAACTTCGCGAAGTGCTCACGGCTGCGCCGCCCGCGCCGGCCGGCGAATCGTGGTTCGAACTGCTGACGCTCGTGCCCGTGTGGGGGCTGGTGCTGGCCAAGTGCCTCAGCGACGCGGCGTGGTTCTTCTACATCTCGTGGCTGCCGAAATACCTGTACGACGTGCGTGGATTCGACGTCAAACAGGTCGGCTACTACGCCTGGATTCCCTACGCCGCGGCCGGCGTGGGGAGCCTGCTGGGCGGCTCGTTCTCGAGTTGGCTGCTGCACCGCGGCTGGTCGCTCAACGCGGCTCGCAAGATCGCCCTGGGCGCCAGCGCGGCGCTCATGCCGTGGGTGTTCTTCGTGACGACGACCGACGTCCAATGGGCGATCGTGCTGTTCAGCCTGGCGTTCTTCGGTCAGCAATCGTGGTCGACGCTGGTGATGACGCTGCCGACGGATTTGTTCCCGCGACGGCTCGTGGGGTCGGTCGCGGGGCTCGTGGGCTTCGGCGGAGCAATGGGCGGCGTGATGCTCAACCTCGTCGGCGGCCGCATCCTCGACGCCCTGGGCGTCCAGCGCGGCTATCAGATCGTCTTCGGCATCAGCAGCACGCTCCACGTCCTGGCGTTCGTGCTGATCCTGGCCACGGTGCGCCGCATCCAGCCGCTTGCGGCTTAGCGCGCGAGCGACCCCGGCGCCACGAGCCCCTGCGGCCCCGCCACGATGCGCAGCGTGTTTTGCAGCGCCCGACCCAACCCCTCCCAAACCACTTCCATCACATCGCCGTCGGCCAATCGCACCTGCGCCCCGAAACTGAACGCCGCGGCGCCGAAGAAGTGCACATGCGCCTGCCCCGGCGCGCGATGGGCGGCGTACTTGAAGTGATGGTGCTCCAAATTCGCCAGGGAATGAGCCATGTGCTCCTCGCCCGATTGGACCGCGTGCGCCCACAGCACGTCGCCGCCACGGCGGATCGTCACGACGCCCGTCAGACTGTGAAACGGCTCGTCGACCGCCAGCTCCGGCCCGATGGCACACTCGCGCAGCTTCGAGTGAGCCAGGTACAAGTAGTTCTTCTTCTCCATCACGTGGTCGGCGAACTCGTTCCCCGCGGCGAAGCCCACGCGCCACGGCCGGCCCGCGTCGTCCACGACATACGCCGCGACGACCTCCGGTTCCTCGCCGCCGTCGTCGGCAAACGCGGGTTGCTCGATGGGCTCGCCGTGGGCTCGCAAAACGACGCCGGTCCCCTTGTAGAACCACTCGGGCTGAACGCCGACGGCGCCGGCCGCGGGCCGGCCGCCTTCAACGCCCGACAAATACATCCGCATGCTGTCCGTGAGATCTCCCTGCGCGGCCGCCTGATGCATCCGCTCGCGGTTCTCAGCGCTCGCCCGGTGCGTCAGACCGGTGCCCGTCACCAAACAGTGGGCGGGGTCGGTGGGGTGATCGAACGCGGGCAGCAGGCGCCACGCTGACTCGCCGGCATAGACGGCGTCGTAGTCAACGGTCTCGCCAAACCGCGCCTGTTCGACGGCCTCCTGAAGCGACGCGCCGCGCTCGATTGCGTCGCGAGCCAAACCATACACGGATGTCGGGCCATCCAAGAGCGCCAACCGCGGCTCATCAACCGCCGCCACGCGGCGGCCTAACTCACGATGCGTGATCTGAACAAGTCGCATGGAGGACTTCAGAGTTGGAACACTAATAATCACTAATCATCGCTAATCCGGATGAGTGAAGATTAGTGGTTATCAGTGTTCCTTTTTCCTTTTTCCGACAATCTTCACTGCGCCGTCCAGCCGCCGTCGATCGTGAACGCGGCGCCAGTCACATAGCTCGACGCGGGGCTTGCGAGATACAGCGCCAGCGCCCCGATCTCGTGCAACTCGCCCCACCGGCCGATCGGAATCTTCGCCACGAACGCCGCATACTTCTCGGGATCCTTCGTGAGCGGCAGATTCATTTCCGTGGCAAACGGCCCAGGGCAGATCGCGTTGACCGTGATCTTCTCGCGGGCCAGCTCGATCGCCAGCGAGCGGGTGAGCTGCAGCACCGCCCCCTTGCTCGTGCAATACAGCGTTCGCTCGGGAATCGCCACGTGCGCGAGCATCGACGCCAGGTTGACGATCCGCCCATAGCCCCGCTGCTTCATCGCCGGCACGACGGCCCGGCAGGCAAGCCACGTCCCGGTCACGTTCACGCGCATCACTTGCTCGAAGTCCTCAGGCGAAACGCCTTCAATCGGGCCGCGAATGTTGATCCCCGCGGAGTTGACCAGCACGTCGATGCGGCCAAACTGCGCGAGCGTCGCGGCGACGGCGCCATCCACCTGCGACGCATCACTCACATCGCACACATACGCCGCACACGGCCGATCGTAGTCCTTGCCAATCGCCGCCCGCGCCGCTTCGTTACGCTCCGCGTCGCGCGCCGCAATGACAATCGACGCCCCCGCCTCGGCCAGCGCCTTGGCGATCTCAAACCCCAGTCCGCGATTGCCGCCGACGACCAGTGCGGTCTGCCCGTCGAGCCTGAATTGGTCGAGTATTCGAGTGGCCATCATGTTCGCTGTCTCGTCCCAAATCGTCGGAATTTCACCACGGAGGACACAGAGAACGCAGAGCAAAGCAATGAAACAGGAGAGAAAATACTTCCTTACTTCCGGCTTCTCCTCTGTGACCTCCGCGTCCTCTGTGGTTAATCCGGTTTCCTAACTGATGTCGAAATGTTCGAGCCCCGTCGTCTTCAGCGTCAATCCCATCCCGGGGCGCGAATCGTCAAGCTGCAACTGCCCGCGCTCCGCCACCGCTTCGCCGTCGAAGATGTACCAGAACATTTCGTTGCCAACTTCAATTTCCGTCTTGGGAAAGTACTCCGCCATGGGGCACGCCAGCGAGCTCATCGCCACGTGCAAGTTGTGCATCTGCCCGCCGTGCGGGATCACCTCGACGCCATGAACGCCGGCCATGGTGCAAATCTTCTGGGCCTCCGTGAAGCCCCCCACGCGATTCGTGTCGAACTGAAAGATGTCGAGCGCCTCGGCCTGGAGCAGATCGTGGAACCCGTACCGCGTGAACTCATGCTCGCCGCCGGACAGCGGAATGTCCGTCATCTTCCGCAGCTTGGCGAAATTGTGAATCTCATCTGGCAGCAACAGCTCCTCGACCCACCGCGGGTTGTACCGCTCGATCCGCTTGAGCAGCCGCCGCGCATACGGCAGGTCAAACCCCATGTAGCACTCGACCATCACGTCGACGTCGTCGCCCACCGCCTCGCGGGTGGCCCGCACCATCTCGACGTTCTTTTCGAGCCCCGCGAGCCCCTCGGTGAGCGGGTAGCCGCACCGCATCTTCATGCCGCGGAACCCCGCTTTCTTGCACGCGGCGGCCTCCTCCTGCAGGCGGTCGAGATCGCGGGTGTACAGCCGGCTGTAGTACGCGGGAATCGCCGGCTTCGTCCGCCCGCCAAGCAGCACGAACACCGGCTGCCCCATCGCCTGGCCTTTGAGATCCCACAGCGCGATGTCGACCGCACTAATCGCCGCGAGCGCCGCCCCCTTGCGGCCGAACGCGATGGTGGAGCGGTACATCTTTTCGAACAAGTATTCCGTGTTGAGCGGATTCTCGCCGACCACCAGCGGCGCGAGCTTCGCGTCAACAATCTGCCGCGTCACGTCGGGGCATAGCCCCGCGTTCCCCAACCCCACCCGCCCGTCGTCGGTCTCGACTTCGACGACGAGCCAGCTAAAAAACCGAAACGGCGCCTGCGCGTCCCTCTGAAACGCCAGCGCACTGAGCGGCGTGGCAAAGACCGTATCGTCGGTCTTCACGGGGCCCGTCCACGTGTAGAGTTTGGTCCGAACCGCAGCGATGCGCATGGGCGGGAGGTCTCCGAGAAGGGCGACGAGTAGTCTTGAGAGATGTGCATTGTAACAAACGACGTGAAAATGGGCGCCAGCGCGTCGGTGCGCCCGATTGTCCTTCGGGGAGTTGTTTTCCGCAGACGGTGGCAGATGGGAAGGTCTCACGCAAAGGCGCAAAGGAAGACATCGGCTTTTTACCTCCGTGTTCCGCCTTTGCGCCTCCGCGCCTTTGCGTGAGACCGCCTTGGTTCCGACCGTTCAGTGGATAGTCATTTCACGTTCTTGAACCTGCCTAGAACGAGTGCGAGAATCTTTGTCATTGCAGTTTCCATTCGCTTGGCAGGCAAGAAAAGTCCAAGCTCGACGCCCTACGTCGAACGTCGCTCGTGAGGTTACTCGCCAGGCGCACGGCTTACATGATTCTTTTTGGGCCGACCGATAGCGACTCGCGGCATTGCTGAAGTACACATGGACAAAGTCACAGTGATCGCCGAACTTCAGCGCCTTGCAAAGGAGCTTGACACCGACTGCCTCAGTCGAGGTGAGTTTCAGCAGCACGGCACAATCAGCAGCTCGGCTGTCGAGAAGGCGTTCGGCTCCTGGAACGAGGCTATCCAGGCGGCCGGTCTTACCCCTCTTCCACCGGGTGGCCTCCCGAAAGATGAGCGCCGGAGGCTCGAACGACTGGATGGCAATTCCCCTGTGGCCAACAGTCAGTTTCGGATTCCTGACGACGATCTCTTACGGGACTTGGTCAGGTTGGCGAAGGAGTTGGGTAGAAGGCCATCGGGCAACCAGATCGCGGCGAAAGGGAAGTACGCACCAGACGGGTATCGCAGGCGGTGGGGATCGGTGGCCGCCGCGTTTGATGAGGCCATACAGCGTTTCCCAAAGGAATAGTCGCGGGCCATCTAGCTCTCGACAGTCCTGCGGTCAAATGGCTCGCCTCCGCCGTGTGCGTAGCATGTCCTCGTCCGCGTGGAGATGGGGAACTGCCTCCAGGCATGACCAAGTTGGCAGACCGCCCACGGCCATGCGGCCCGCCGTCGAATTGCCCCTTCGACCGGACGCAGCCGCCCGACCGACATTAGACCACCTATGGAGAAAACCTCGGGAAATCTGCGTCTGACCCCTCACATGACTTTAGACGTTCTATGGCCAGCCGCAGCTCTCGCGCGGACCTGCGCGGCGGCGCACGCCCCGGCCGCGACCTAGTCGCTCCCTGCGCAGCGGGGTATCTTGGCTTGTTCCCCAACACCCTCGCTCGCCATGCCTGCGCCCCCCGCCCAACGCCGCGTCGTCATCACCGGCCTGGGCGTCGTGTCGCCGCTGGGCAACTCGCCGCAGGCGCTGTGGGACGCCCTGATCGCCGGCCGCAGCGGCGTGGCGCCGCTCACGAGCCTGCCGCCGCTGGAGGGCCGCGTGGCGTTCGGCGGCGAGTGCCGCGAATTCACCGGCGAGATCGACGACTTCGGCCCGCTAGAGAAGGACCTCAAAAAGTCGATCCGCAAGGCGCTCAAGATGATGTGCCGCGAGTCGATGATGGCCGTGGCTGCGGCGCAACAGGCCGTCCGGGACGCTGGCTTCGCGACGACTTCCATGGACCCCGATCGCTCGGGCGTCGTCTTCGGCAGCGACTACATGCTCAGCCCGCCGGACGAACTGCTCGCCGGGATGCTCAAATGCGGGGCCGGCGCCGGGGCGTTCGAGTTCGAGAAGTGGGGCGGCGCGGGGCTCAAGGAAATGAACCCGCTGTGGATGTTGAGCTACCTGCCCAACATGCCGGGCAGCCACATTGCTATCTTCAACGACCTCCGCGGGCCGAACAACTCGCTGACGATGCGCGAAGCGTCGGGGCTGATGGCGATCCGCGAGGCGGCGCAAACGATCGAGCGCGGGCACGCCGATCGGATGATCGCCGGGGCCACGGGGACGCGGATCCATTCGTTCAAGACGGTGCACGCCCTGCAGCAGGAGCAACTGGCCAACCCCGAGCTGCCGCCCACGGAGGCGTCGCGTCCGTTCGACGCCCAGCGCACGGGCATGGTCGTGGGCGAAGGCGCGGGGGCCGTTCTGCTGGAGGAGTTCGAGGCGGCTCAAGCGCGCGGGGCGACGATCTACGCCGAAGTGCTCGGCACGTCGAGCAGCGCCGTGCTCAACGGCAACGCCCAAGGCCGCCGCCAGCCGGCCCTCGCCATCGCGGCCCGCACGGCGCTGGCGTCTGCGCGGCAGACGCCCGCGGACGTCGGCCACGTCAACGCCCACGCCCTCGGCACGACGGTCGGCGACGCTGAGGAAGCCGCGGCGCTCGCCGAAGCCCTCGGCTCGCATCACGACCGCATCCCCGTCGTCGCGGCGAAGAGCTACTTCGGCAACCTCGGCGCCGGCGGCGGCGTGGTCGAGACGATCGCCAGCGTGCTGGCGCTACGCCACGGGCAACTCTTCCCGACGCTCAACTACGCGACGCCTGACCCGAAGTGTCCGGTGACCGTCGCGACCGCCGCGCATCCGGCGTCGCCGGGCGACAGCTTTCTGAAGCTGAGCGTCACGCCGCAGGGCCAAGCGGCTGCGATCGTCGTGCGGAAGCTGTAGCTGCAAGATGGGGTGGCATGCCCACGGCTTTGCGTGGGCATGAGACACGCAGCCGGGGCATGCCCACGCCGACGTGGGCATGGCGCGCGGAGACGGTG
This sequence comes from Lacipirellulaceae bacterium, assembly GCA_044867485.1. Lineage (GTDB taxonomy): Bacteria > Planctomycetota > Planctomycetia > Pirellulales > Lacipirellulaceae > Lacipirellula. The sequence goes on from JBIOVA010000231.1 coordinate 10,832, forward strand.
TCGCGCCGATGATTTCGGATGCTCCGCCGCGTCGAGTTGCGGGGCGCCATTCTCGACCGTTTGGGTGGAATCGGCCGCTTGACACCCTATTTCCCCAGCGGTACCCTTACCAGATTGCGGATGCGCTAAGTGGCGTCCGCAAAAGGAGTTTTGGCGTCGCAGCCTGGCTGACGCGGCCACGACGGACATGCCCACGCGGACGAGGGCATGGCGCCTGGAGAGCGGGTCACGCGGCGCCGGAACTCCCACAACTCGAACAATCTGAACAACTCGACAATCCGATCTGCCCGTGCGGCGGGCGAATACGCCGCGGAGTACGACGCCATGAATCCCCAAGACATCCTCCGCATCGTCGATGCGATCCACCGTGATAAGAACATCGACAAGGAGATTATCTTCGAGGGCATCGAAGCGGCGTTGGTTTCTGCGCTGAAGAAACACTACGGTGAAGAGGCGGACATCGTCGTCGCCATCGACCGGCAGAATGGCAACGTGTCGGCGGCTCACAATGGGGAGGCGCTGCCGAGCGAGGAGGTTGTGGGCCGCATTGGCGCCCAGACCGCCAAGCAGGTGATGATCCAAAAGATTCGCGAAGCCGAGCGCGACGCTCTGTACGACGAGTACACCGAACAGATCGGCGAGATGGTCAGCGGCGTGATCCATCGGTACGAGGGCGGCGCCGCGACGGTGGCGCTCACCAACGTCGAAGCCATCCTCCCGCGCAGCGAGCAAATCCCCGGCGAGACGCACCACGTCAACGAGCGCGTGCGGGCCACGGTGTTCGAGGTTCGTAAGAGCGGCAGCCGGGTGAAGGTGATTCTCAGTCGCACGCGGCCGCAGCTCGTTCAGCGATTGTTCGAGCAGGAAATTCCCGAGATCGTCGACGGCGTGATCGAGGTGCGGGCCATGGCCCGGGAGCCGGGCTACCGCTCGAAGGTGGCGGTCAGCTCCAGTGATCAGCGCGTGGACTGCGTCGGCGCCTGCGTCGGCGTGCGCGGCAATCGGATCAAGAACATCGTCGACGAGCTCGGCGGCGAGCGGATCGACATCGTCCGCTGGGACGACAACCTCGAAGTGCTCATCCCCAACGCCCTGCAGCCGGCCGAGGTCGAGCAGGTCATCCTCTGCAAGATGCTGGGTCGCGCGATTGTGCTGGTCCGCGAGGATCAACTCTCGCTGGCCATCGGCCGCCGCGGACAAAACGTCCGCCTGGCGAGTAAGCTGAGCGGCTGGGACATCGAAATTATGACCCAGGAAGAGCTGGCCGAGTCGATCGACCGTGCAGTCAACGGCTTCAGCCAGCTCGAAGGCATGACGATCGAGCTGGCCGAGCGACTCGTGGAGGAAGGCTTCCTCAGCTACGACGATTTGTCGGTGATCGAGCCCGACGCGCTGATGGCGATGGGCGAGATGAGCGAAGAGGAAGTGAATACCATCGTCGAGCAGGCCGAGGAGCGAGCGCTCGAAGCCGAGGCCGCCGCCCAGGAAGCGCGCCGTCGCAAGCGCGAGGAAGATCGCCTGGCGGTCATTGAAGCGGAATTTCAGGCGGCTGAAGCGGCCAACCGGGTCGAAGGCGAGTCGGCCGACGAGTCGGCGGGCGATGCCTCGCTGGAGAGCAGCAACGGCGCCGAGGGCGGAGCGGAAACGGCGGAACAAACGGCTGGCGGCGCGTCGGCAGGCGACGGGTCGATCGGAGATCGCGGAGGAGCGGCGTCATGAGCAGCGCCGCCGCGTGGCTTGTGAGGCTGGAGGACCATGTCCATGGTTTCATAGAGGTCGAGACTTTCGCCGCCGCGCTCGCAGCCCCGTTCGGGCTCGGCCGGCCGGCGACACGGGGAGAATCACTTGGCGGTTCGCATTTACTCGTTGGCCAAAGAACTGAAGCTCGACAGCAAGGAGCTTGTCGACCTCTGTACGCAAATTGGCATCGGAGGCAAGGGGTCCGCGCTGGCTAGCCTCACCGACGACGAGGAGGTGAAAGTCCGCGAGCACTTCAAGAACCCCAGCGGCCGACCGGCCGCGAAAGGCGGCGCCGCGGCGGGCCCCATCGCCCCGGAGCGGCCCCGCGATGCGGCGGCCAAGGTTGGCAAGATGCCCGTCCTCGCGGCCCCGCGCCCGGCCAGTCCCTTGGCTGGCGCCCGCCGTCGACCAACCGGCGACGATGAACCGCCGGCTCCCGAATTGGGCGACGACACGACCACAGTGGGGGCCGAGCCCGCTCCAACCGTCGAAGTCCAGGCGCCGGCGGCCATGAGCAATGGCGGCGCCCGCGGAACCGCCGCGGCGCCCCCGGCCGAGCCCGATCATCCGCGCTCGCCTGGTCCGTTGGCCCGCGTCATGCGGCGGGACGAATACGTCGGACCTGGCAACGTCACCGGCAAGCCGCCCGTGTTGGACGAAGGCCGTTCGGCGGGACGGCCTCCCGTGCGGGGCGGGAAACCGGCCGGCACACCGCCGCCCAGGACGCGCCCGGCGGTCAAGCTGGCGCCCATGCCAAACGTGGAACCGCCCAAGCCCGGCGCCGCGGCGGCCAGCGGCCCGCCCGTACTCAAGCCCGACATGAAGTTGCCGGCCGACGCCCTGAGGGCCAGCAAGAGCGGCAGCAAACCGCTGGCGGCTCATTTGCGTCGCCACGAGGACGCGCTGGCGACGGTCAAGCGGTCCAAAGACGCGGTCGTCCCGGCCGAGAGCGAAACGGCGAAGGCCGCCGCGCGCGGGAGGCGCGGACGTGGCGCCAAGACCGCGGAGGAAGCTCCACTTCTGGGCGGCCGCGAAGAGCGGCAACTCGCCCGCCGCCGCACCGCCGTTCCCGGCGCCGAGGACGATCGCCCGTCGCGTGGCCCGCGTCGCATCGCGCGCAACAAGCGGAAGACCGGTCAGAACACCGCCGCGCCGCGCAAGGAGCGGATTTCGATCCAGCTCCCCTGCACGGTGCGCGAGCTGTCGGAAGCCGCGGGCGTGCCGGGGGCCGACATCCTGCGGATTCTTATGAACGAGGGCGTCATGGGCACGCTCAACCTGCAAATGGATCCGGAGATGACCGAGTTGGTCTCCGCGGAATTGGGAATCACGATCGACTTCACCACGGCGACGACGCTGGAAGACGAGTTGCTCGCCGGCATCCGCGACTACGTCGACCCCGACGAGGACTTGCTCAGCCGCCCGCCGGTGATCACGTTCCTCGGCCACGTCGACCACGGCAAGACGTCGCTGCTCGACCGCATCATCGGCACCAACGTGGTGAGCGGCGAAAGCGGCGGCATCACGCAACACATCCGGGCCTACCAGATCGAGAAGGACGGCAAGCGGATCTCGTTCGTCGACACGCCGGGCCACGAAGCGTTTACGGAAATGCGGGCCCGCGGCGCCAACGTCACCGACATCGCCGTGTTGGTGGTGGCCGCCGACGACGGCGTGATGCCGCAGACCGAAGAGGCGATCAGCCACGCCCGGGCCGCAGGCGTGCCGATCGTGGTGGCCCTCAATAAGATCGACCTGCCGGGCGTCGATGTGAACCGCATCTACCAGCAGCTCGCCGCCAACGAACTGTTGCCCAGCGAGTGGGGCGGCGACGTGGAAGTCGTGAAAACCAGCGCCACGATCGGCACGGGCATGGATGAGTTGCTCGACACGCTGCTCACCGTGGCCGAGCTGCACGACTACAAAGCGAATCCCAACCGCGCCGCCCTGGGCACCTGCTTGGAAGCCCAGCAGCAGGCCGACCGCGGCGTGATGGCCAAGCTCATCGTGCAAAACGGCACGCTGCGCGTCGGCGACGTGGTGGTCTGCGGCCAGGCGTACGGCCGCGTCAAGAGCATGCACGACACGCTGGACGCCAAGCAGCGCTACGAAGAAGCGGGCCCCAGTATGCCGGTCAACCTGTGGGGCTTCGACGAAGCTCCGGCCGCCGGCGAGCATTTTTACGTGCTCGACGATATTGGGCAGGCGCGCGAGATCGCCGAGTCCCGCGCCGACGACGAACGGGCCACGGTGCTGGGCGGCAAGGGGCCCGAGCATGTGACGCTCGAGAACCTGTTCGACCGGCTCGAAGGCGCCGACGAACCCGAGACGCTCAACATCATCCTGCGGGCCGACGTGCGCGGGTCGATCGAGGCGATCCAAAAGGAGTTCCAGAAGCTGGAGCACCCCGAGGTTCGCATCAAGGTGCTGCAAGCCACGGTGGGCGGCGTGACTGAGGCCGACGTCACGCTGGCCGACGCCTCGGACGCGATCATCATCGGCTTCAACGTGGTGCCTGACGAGAACGCCCGCACGCTGGCCGACCGTCGCGGCGTGCAGATTCGCCGGTACGACGTGATCTACAAGATCACCGACGACTTGAAGAAAGCCCTCGAGGGCATGCTCAAGCCGGAGGAGCGCGAAGTCGACCTCGGCCGGGCCCTGGTCCAACAGGTGTTCCGCATCAGCCGCGTGGGCACGGTGGCCGGCTGCCGGGTGCTGTCGGGTACGGTCGAGCGCAACGGCCGGGCGCGGGTCATTCGCGACAGCACGATCATCGGCGACTACGCGATCGACACGCTCCGCCGCGAAAAAGATGACATGAAGGAAGTGCGCGAAGGATTGGAGTGCGGCATCAAGCTCTCCGGCTTCAACGACGTGAAGGAAGGCGATTTGTTCGAGGTGTACCGCGTGGAGGAAATTGGGCGCACGTTTGACAAGTAATTGCTCTGCTCCATTTAACCCCCGGTCAATGACCGGGGGCTAAGTGCCCCGTCCCGCCCTGCATATCGCCATGTCCTCGCGTCGCGTTCTCAAAGCCGCCGAAGCGATTCGCGAAGTCGTCGGCATGGCGATCCTCGCGGACCTCAAAGATCCGCGGATCGACGGCGTGACTGTCACCCGCGTCGAGGTGTCGCCGGACATGCGGGAGGCGCGGGTCCACGTCTCGATCATGGGCAACGACGCCGCCCAGCGCACCTGCCTGCACGGATTGCAAAGCGCCGCGGGGTTTTTACAGCAAAAAATCGCCAAAAGAATCGATACGCGGTACACCCCGCGACTTAGATTTGAGCTGGATATGGGCGTTAAAAAGTCAATTGCCATCGCCCGCATGCTCGATGAGGTCCTGCCTCCGGATCCGGACGAGGAACCGGCTGCCAGCGACGAAGAAGAATAGAAAAGTTTTGAGTTGCGAGTCGTCGGACTCGCGACTCCGCTCGGCAACTCGCAGCTCGCAACTCATAACTCGCAACTCGAACCTATGGCCAGTAAGAACCGCGCAGCACTCGTCAACAAAGTGCTCAAAGTCGTCAAGAAGCACTTCAAGCCGGCGCCGCCGGGCAAGGAGCGCTTGCTGCTGGAGCACCTGCTCGTGGCGTGCTGCCTGGAGAACTCGTCTTACGAATCCGCGGAACGCGTGTTCCAGTCGCTCACCGCCGACTACTTCGATTGGAACGAAGTGCGCGTGAGTACGATCCGCGAGCTGGCCGAGGCGTGCAAGCCGCTGAACGACCCCGTCGATGCCGCGACGCGGCTGAAGCGCATCCTGCAGAGCGTCTTTGAGACGCACTACACGTTCGATCTCGAACAACTGAAGAAGCAAAACATCGGCGCCGCGGTCAAGCAGATCGAGAAGTACAACGGCAGTTCGCCGTTCGTCGTGGCGTACGTCACGCAGCAGGCGCTGGGCGGACACGCGATTCCCACCAACCAGGGGCTCTTGGAGTCGCTGCGGATCGTCGGCGTGATTAGCGACGCCGAAGCGGCCAAGGGCGTCGTGCCGGGGCTGGAACGCACCGTGCCCAAGAGCAAGGGGGCCGAAGTCGGCTCGCAGCTCCATCAGCTTGGCATCGAGATGCACCGCAGCCCCTACGGGCCGACGATTCGCAAGCTGCTCCTGGAGATCGAGCCCGCGGCCAAGGACCGCCTGCCCAAGCGGCCGTCGAAGAGCGAGGAGGCCGACGGCGTCGCGCCGCCGCCCGCGGCGCCCGCCCCTGTGGCGACGGCGCCCAAAGCCGCGGAAGCGTCCAAAAAGGCGCCGACCAAGAAGCCCGCTCCCGAGCCCGCCAAGCCGCAGCCGCCCAAGAAGGCGGTGAAGAAGGTGCTCAAGAAGAAGGTGAAATCAACCAGCGGCGCCCCCGCCGCCAAGAAAACCGCCGCGGGCAAGCGACTCGCCAAGCGGAAGCCGCGGTAAGGCGACGTCGTCGCCGATGCCCGATGCTCGATCCTGGATGCTCGTCGGTCATCTAGCATCAAGTATCCAGCATCCAGCATCCAGCATCCAGCAACGGACTCTCCCCTCATGGCCGGTCATTCCCACTGGGCGAACATCGCCCACAAAAAAGGTCTCATCGACAACAAGCGCGGCAAGCTGTGGAGCAAGCTCGCCAAGGCGCTCATCGTGGCGGCCAAAGAGGGCGGCGGCGATCCGGCGATGAATCTGCGGCTGCGGTACGCGATCAACGACGCCAAGGCCGGGAACATGCCGAAGGACACGATCGAGCGATCGATCAAAAAGGGCACCGGCGAGCTGGAAGGCGGCAATCTCGAGCAAGTCCTGTACGAGGGCTATGGCCCGGCGGGCGTCGCGGTGCTGTGCGAGATCTACACCGACAACCGCAATCGCACGGCGCCCGAGGTCCGCAAGATTTTCGAGCTCGCCGGCGGCAAGCTCGGCGCCACCGGCTGCGTGGCGTGGATGTTCGACCGCAAGGGCATTGCCCGCGTGGCGCGCGACAAGGTCGAGGAAGACGCCCTCATGGAGCTTGCGCTGGACGCCGGCGCCGACGACGTGCGGCTCGACGGCGAGTTGTACGAGGTGATCGCCGAGCCGGAGTCGTTCGCCGGCGTGCTGGCGGCCCTCGAAGCCGCCCGCATCGCGCCCGAGGGCACCGAATTCACGCGGCTCCCCAAGGACACGGTCGACATTGCCGGCGACGACGCCCGCCGCGTGCTCAAGCTGATGGAAGCCCTCGACGACCACGACGACGTGCAAAACGTCTCCGCCAACTTCAACATCCCCGACGAAGCCATGGCGGAAATCGAAGCGGGCTGAAGGCGCCAGCTTGTACGTTCCGCCAAATTCTCCTCGAAAGCGCCCCCCGAGCCGGAAGCGTCAGCGC
>JBIOVA010000232.1:0-57342 GCA_044867485.1 Lacipirellulaceae bacterium
CCCAGCTCAAACGCTCGGTCCGCTCGGCGCTGAAGAAACAACTTCGCGAACATCGGCTCAAACGTTCCTTCTTCAAGTCCGCACGATTAAACTTGTAGCCAGCTCGATAGCCGCGCAGCCGTCAATAATTGCTCAATCCGGACGATCGCCGCCGCGACCGCCCATAGGACGAGGCCTTTCGACGACGGATCATCACGGCGAATTCCGTCGCGTCACTGTCCATCAGGCTGGACATGTTTTTCTGGCCCTCCTGGGGCGCTTAACTTGTTGGCCAACTTGCAGTTCGACGCAATGTTGGCCACCGTGCGACGTTGATGGCGTCAGGCCAGTCGCCAGGGCGAGCCTATCAGACTGGACCGCTGGGCGGCGAGTCAACGTGCGTCGCTGCTGAGGCGTTGGGCATCCGCCAGACCGTCGACAAACGCGAAGAGTTCGCCCCGCCGACATGTGCAGGGACTGACTCCGAATCGACGCAATCACTACTTTTTGGGCAAAAGGCTTGACCGAGACAATCGCTACAGTACACTACGGCATGTTGCATTGAATACAAAAGCACATTTTTTAAGGATCGGTGCTCCGGTCCCGTCGTTGCTAATGACTTGCCGAAACCATTTGCCGCGACCCTTCTCGTTAGCCGCAACTTCCGCCCCGAAGTCACGCGACCTGTGCCGTGCCACTCGCATACGCAGGGTCGCGGACCATGAGGATACTAACCCATGATGCGATCCCCCCGAGCTGCTCTGGCGCCCCTTGTTGTCCTTGCCGCGTGCTCGGTCTCCGCACACGGTCAGACTGGCACATTTCGCGACGATTTCAATGTATTTCACGACTATGTAGCGGGGGGAATTGGCAACGTTCCCGCCGGCGGCATCTGGTCGGGCATCCACAACGCCACCAACGGCAGCGTGATCGGCGGCCTGCAGGCGATCTTTCAAGCCCACGGCGTCGACGGCTTTGGCACGCCTAAACCGGACGTCCTCTTCATTGAGGATTTGAACTCCGGTCCCAGCGGTACCGGCATGGGGTGGGAGGGTGCGCGAACGACCGGGCCGCTCCTCTTCCGCGACGTTCCCTCAACGGAAGACTTCGACGTCAAGCTCAAGATCAATGCGCAGACTTCGGGCCAATGGTCCTCCGCGGGCTTGCTGGCCCGGCGCAAAGGACCGCCTGTGAATTTGGCGCCGCCTGACCCGGCGGAGAATTTCGTGACCGCCTTCTCGTTCCGCACCGATAACGCGAATCTTGATACAGGGACGATGCTTACCAAGCATATCCAGAACGGTGCGCAAGTGGTCGACGCCAACACTCCCTTCGGGGGCGGCGCTGCGGGCGATCTTGAGCCGCTTCCCGTCTATGTCCGCATGACCAAAGTCGGCGACGTGTTTACGACGTTGTCGTCTCTGAATGGCAGCGCTTGGGCGACCGAAACTGTCGTCACGGCGCCGAATATCGCCGCGGCTGGCGGCACGATCGAGGTCGGCCTCGCATTCCAAATGTTCGGCGGCGGTCAGGGTACGACGGAGTTGGATTGGTTTGAGTTGGTCGTTGGGCCGCAGCCGCCGACGGACTTTCTGTGGGCCGCAACGGGCGCCGGCGACTTTGCGACAGTCACAAATTGGCAAACGAACACCACGCCCGGCGCGCCGAATGGGAATACCCATGTCGTTCGTTTTGAAGGGGCAATTACCGCGCCTTCAACCGTCTTTACCGACGCCAATGTCTCGGCAAAACGACTGGTGTTCAACAACGCCAACAAGTACGCACTGGCGGGCACGGGAACGTTGACGCTCGACGCGGACGCAGGCAATGCGCTGATCGACGTCACGCTTGGCTCGCATGAGATCCAAACCGCGGTCACGCTCAATGACAACACGACCGCAACCGCAGCGGCTGGCGCTCGTCTCGATGTCAACAATCGACTCAATCTCAACGGCAAGACGCTGACGACGGCCGGCGCCGGAGTGATTAGCGTCAACAACAATCTGGATACCGGCACAGGCGGACTCGTCGCCAATGGCGCCACCCTGCAAGGCACAGGGACAATCAACGGCAATCTCGCCAACAATGCTGGAGGCGTTGTTTCTCCGGGCAACAGCGCCGGTACGCTGACGGTGGACGGCACGTATGTGCAAGCCGCCGGATCAACGCTGCTCATCGAACTCGGCGGGACCGGCGCCGGACAGTTCGATCAGTTGAACGTTGGCGGGGCGCTGACCGCGGGCGGCACGCTCGACGTCGACTTGATCAACGGCTTCAGTCCCTCGGCCGGCAACTCGTTCGACATTCTCGATTTTGCCACTGCCAGCGGTACGTTCACGCTGAGCCTGCCTAGCTTGTCGCCTGGACTCTCGTGGAACACCGCCAGCGTGCTGACCACAGGCGCCCTGTCGGTCGTTGGTTCGGCCGGCGACGCCGACTTCGATAACGACGGCGACGTCGACGGCGCGGACTTTTTGACGTGGCAGCGCAATGTGGGCCGCACGGGCGCCACGAACATGCAGGGCGACGCCGACGGCAACGGGACCGTCAACAGCGCCGATCTAACGATCTGGAGAGGATCATTCGGCGGAGCGGTCGCCGTCTCTGCGGCGGCGCCCGAGCCTGCTTCCTGGACTTTGGTCTCAATCGTCATCGCCGCCCTGGCTCGTCGCCGCCGGCGATGATCTCAGATGTTTGGGGGCAGTCGTGCATCTCGGCTGCCAGTCCGAGAGGACTGGCAGCCGGGGGCACGCCGCGGACGATCGAGCCAACCCGGCGCGGGGGCGTCCCTGCGAATGTCGGCCGGAGAACGAGAAAGTTTTTTGTGCGGAAAATTATGATTTTTGTGTACAAAGTCATTCCCACGGGGTTATACTGCCGGGTGGTTGGTAGGTGTTTCAGCGACGGTCGGCAGTCCCGACGGCGCTTCGGGAGCAAACGGCCGCCGCGAGACAAGTGAAACGGACGGAAGAGAGGTTTGTCGCGACAAGTCAAGGACGGCGATGCCGCATCAACCGCAAATCGGACATTCTGCACGGATCATTGCAGTGCGGAGCAAACAACGGGAGACCACGACTAATGAACCTGAAAGTTTTGACGCCAACTCTCTTCTACGGGCTGGCCGCCGCGCTGCTCGTACCGGCCTCGACTGCGTCGGCGGCCGTGCTCACGGACGCATTTACCTCGCAGTTCGACTATAGCGGCGGCGCCGTCCAGGGCATCTGGAGCGGCAGCTACAATATGGGCAACCTCGGCGCGGGCGGCATCGTCGGCGCCAGTCCGACGTTTCCCGACAATGGCCTGTTGGTCTTCGACTTTGACACCAACTCGGGATGGGAGGGCGGCCGGTCGGACGCGCCGTTTCTTTACGTGGACGTCCCCGGCAACCAAGATTTCACGGCCGAGGTGACGATTGCCGCCCAGACCAGCGGATTCTGGTCCGACGCGGGCATCATCGCTCGAGCCAAGTCAGGCACGGGTCCGGGAACCGGTGCGGATCAGGCCGACGAGAACTTCACTTTCTTTGGGAGCTTTCGCACGGACAACGCGAACATGAACGCCGGAACGACGCTGCACAAGCGGATCGAGAACGGCGCTCAGGTCCAGGACGCAAATATTGCAGTTACCGCCGCAGATGAACCGCTTCCCATCCGGTTGCGGCTCGTGAAGACGGGTAGCACGTACGAAGGCTTCGTGTCTCCTGACAACGGCACGACGTGGCAGTTGCAAAGCACCGCCGTGGCCACCGCTGGAACGGCTCTGGCGGATCCGAGCGTCATGAAAGAAGTGGGCCTGGCATTCTCGCCCTTTGATGGGGCGCTCATGGGCGCGGCAAAGTTCGACAACTTTTACCTTTCGATCGTCCCGGAGCCGTCGGCGTTTGCCCTTGCCTTGGTCGGAACCGCCAGTCTAGCAGTTCGTCGGTGGCGCCGCCGTTAATCCGTCCGATACATTGCGAATCCACTCCATCGCGTCTGGCCTCGCCTGAGGCCAGACGCGATATTTGTTTACTGGGCGCCAAGCATTTACAATCACAGAACACCCGGTGCGCCGACTCCTCGATCATCGTTGAGCGAGCATGCGAAGCGACAATCGATGGACCTTATGTGCGGCGCGACGCACGTCGGCTTGCTTCTCGGCCGCGATCGTCGCCGCAAGTTGGCTTGGTTGCGAGGCGGCAAACGAGCGCGGAGCGTCATTGCGATCCAAGCCGGCAGCCGCATCCGATACCGCAGATGGGGGGGCGGAACCTCCATCGGCGACGGGTGCGTCGCCGCGAGTTGGCCAGGCGTCGGAACCTTCCTGGGTCCCGTTTTCCATCGCGTCGCCGGTCGCGACTGCAAGCGCCCCGCTCTTTGAGTCGATCGACCCCGAATCCGTGGGGATCAATTTCCGCCACCGGGCCTCGACCAAACCGGGTTCACTGCGGGCCAATACTGTGGGCTGCGGCCTCTGCATGGGGGATTACGACGGCGACGGAGCGGTGGACCTCTTCATTTGCGATTCGTCCGAGGGAGGCGCCTTATTTCACAACCTCGGCGGATTTCGCTTCGAAAACGTCACTGAGAAAGCCGGACTGACGGAGCATGACCGTTGGTCGACCGCAGCCGTGTTCGTCGACGTTGACAACGACGGCGACCTCGATTTGTACGTCTGCGGGTTTGACTGCGCGAACCGGCTGTACGTCAACAACGGCGACGGCACATTCGTCGATCGCGCCGGCGCATCCGGCCTCGATTTTCGCGGGTCGAGCACTGTCATGGCGTTCGCCGACTACGACGGCGACGGGGACCTCGACGCCTACCTCGTCACGAATCACCTGCCGCCGCGGGCGGAGATCAACTATCGCCTTGAACATGACCTCCGCGGCGTGCCGCGCGTGCCGCAGCAGTATCGCGAGTATCACGATCTGATCGCATTGCCCGACAATGAGTTCGGCGTCATTGAGTCGGGGCAGTACGATCGCCTCTACCGCAATAATGGCGACGGCACGTTTGCCGACGTAACCGACGAAGCGGGCGTCATGGCGAATCACAAAGGGCTCGCGGCTACGTGGTGGGACTACAATGACGACAACCTCCCCGACCTTTACGTGGCGAACGATTTCTACGGCCCGGACCACCTCTACCGCAACCAGGGCGACGGCACGTTTGTCGACGTCGCAAAGGACGTCCTACCGCATACGCCCTGGTTCTCGATGGGCTGCGACTTGGGGGACCTCGACAACGACGGCCTGATCGACTTTGTCGCATCCGACATGGCGGGTACGACGCGGCATCGAGAAAAAATGACCACCGGCGACATGGAGGACGACGCGTGGTTCCTGGAAACCGCCGAACCGCGACAGTACATGCGCAACGCCGTGTATCTGAACCGAGGCGTCGACCGCATGATGGAGGTTGCATTCCTGGCCGGCCTGAGCGCTTCCGATTGGACATGGACGGTCAAGCTCATGGACTTGGATCAAGACGGACGGCTCGATCTGTACGTCACCAACGGGATGAATCGCGATTGGGAGAACAGCGACCTGCACCGGGCCGCGTTGCGGCTCGGAGCGCCGAACTCCAAGGAGTACGATCAATTCTGGCAGGATCAGCCAAAGCTGGAGGAGCGAAACCTCTGTTTTCGGAATCGCGGAGATTTGCAGTTCGAAAGCGTTGGTCCGCGCTGGGGCCTGGATCATCAGGGGGTCAGCTTCGGCGCGGCGTTCGGCGATCTCGACAATGACGGTGATCTCGATTTGGTCGTCAACAACATGGACGACAAGCCGAGCGTCTATCGCAACAATCAATCGAGAGGAAACTGCCTGCGGCTCCGGCTCAGGGGCGCCGACGGCAACATATGGGGCATGGGGGCGCGCGTGACGATGCACGCAAACGATGGTGTGCAAACTCGCTATTTGACGCCCGTGCGCGGTTTCATGTCCGGAGACGACCCGACAGTGCATTTCGGGCTCGGCGACCTGGTGCGCGTCGCAGCGCTGACGGTTCAATGGCCCAGCGGCCGCTGCGAGGAATTTCGCGATTTGGCCGCCAATCGACTCTACACCCTCACCGAAGGCGCCGGCGTCGAGTCGCCGCGGAGCGAAGCGGCGCCGGTTCCCTGGTTTCGCCGCAGCGATCGGCTCCATGCCGCAGGGCACCGCGAGAGGCCCTTCGACGATTTCGAACACCAGCCGCTGCTGCCCCACCGCTTGTCACAGCTCGGCCCCGGTTTGGCGGCCGGCGACGTTGATGGCGATGGACGCGACGAAATCTTTCTTGCCGGCGCCAAAGGCATGGGGTGCCGGATGGTGGCGGCCAACGACGCGAACGAATTCGTCATGCACGAGCTCTTCCCTGTCTGGGACGACGACATGGACTGCGAAAGCCAGGGCGCCGTGTTCATCGACGTCGACGCCGACGCCGACCTCGATCTTTATGTCGTGAGCGGCGGCGTTGAGTGCGAGCCCGGGAGCGAGCTGCTGCGCGATCGATTGTACGTGAACGACGGCGAGGGCCACTTCGAACGAGGCCGCGAGGACCAGTTGCCGGACTTACGTGACAGCGGCGGAATCGTGGCGGCGGCGGATTATGATCGTGACGGCGATCTCGACTTGTTCATCGGTGGCCGTTGCGTGCCCGGACAGTATCCTGTCGCGCCGAATAGCCGACTGTTGAAGAACGAAGGCGGGCATTTTCGAGACGTCGCCGACGAGGCCCCCGGACTGCAGAACGCCGGCATGGTGACTGGTGCGGTCTGGTCCGATGCCAATGATGATGGCTGGATCGATTTGCTCGTAACATACCATTGGGGCCCGGTCCGACTCTTCGTCAACCGGAGCGGCCGGCTCGTCGATTCGACTGGCGCCGCGGGATTGGCGGACCGTCTGGGGTGGTGGAACGGCGTCGCGGCGCGCGACGTCGACAACGATGGCGACGTCGATTACGTCATCACCAACTTCGGCCTGAACACGAAGTATCACGCAACCGCAGACCAACCGGCACGCCTGTTCTACGGCGATTTTGACGGGCTTGGCCGCAAAGAGATCATCGAGGCCATGACGGACGAAGACGAACGAATGCTGCCGCTTCGAGGGAAAGGAACGCTCGAAAAATTTGTGACGGTCGTGGCGGAAAAGTGCCCGACTTACGACGCCTACGCCCGAGCGTCTCTACAAGACATTGTCGGCCAGGAGGCCCTCGACGAGGCGCTGGACCTGTCAGTCAATGCGCTCGAAAGCGGGGTGCTGCTCAATGACGGCGCGGCGCATTTCCAGTTCCGGCCGTTGCCGCGAATCGCTCAGGCGGCGCCAGCGTTCGGCGCGGCCCTTATGGATGTGAACGCCGACGGGCGGGTCGACCTGTACGTTGTGCAGAACTTTCGCAGCTCCCATCGCGAAGTCGGGAACATGGACGGCGGATTGAGCCTGCTGCTGTGGGGCAATGGGGACGGCTCGTTTACACCCGCGCCGCCGGTCGAGAGCGGCCTGGTCGTAGCGGGCGACGCCCGAAGCGTCGTCATTGCCGACATGAACCAGGACCAGCGGCCCGACTTTGTCGTCGGCGTCAACGACGGCGACGCCCTACTGTTTGAACACGCCAAGCCGGGCACAGGCCGATGGGCGGCCGTTCGCTTGCGCGGTCGTCCGGGGAATCCGACGGGCGTCGGCGCCAAGGTGACGCTGCGGCTGGATGACGGCGTCGAACAGACGGCGGAGGTTCAAGCTGGCGGCGGCTATTTGTCGCAGAATACGTCGACGACGTACTTCGGTTGGGATTCTGCTCGGCGGGTGCAATCCATCAACGTCCGCTGGCCCGATGGACGCGTGACGCATCACAAGGTCGACGGCGAGACCCTGAATTTCGAGCTCGATGCGAACGCCACGGCGGCGGCCCGTTCCCAGCCCGAAGCAGAAGTGCAGCGCCCCATCGACGCGAGCTAACGCGAGATCGCCCTTCCTTCTCAAATTCGCGGGCGGAAATGCTTGACAGGGGCCTCGCCGCTACGGCAGAATCTTGTAGTGTTGTGCACAAAATCAAATTTAGCGCCGAGGTCCGGGTCTCAGCTCCGGGACGCGGCGAGATAGCCAGGGCGCCCTGTGCGCTCGGCGCCGGAGGGATCCCGCATGTCGGTTGCACGGCGTTGGCGGTTGGCGATGTTCATGATCGCGGCGGGGGCCGTCCTTGTGACTGCGTGGCCTAGCGCCGCGCTGGTCGCCCACGGGTCGGAGGCGAACCTAGCCGCCGTGGCCAAGGCTTCCAGCTCTCACGTCTCGGGCGACACGACGCTGGAATCGCTGAACGACGGGCACAGTCCGCAGAGCTCGCGCGACAACCGCCGCCGGTCGTATGGGAACTGGCCCACCCGCGGCACGCAGTGGGTGGAGTACGAGTGGTCGCAGCCCATCGCCACGAACAAGATCGGCGTCTACTGGTGGGACGATAGGCAAGGCGTGCGGGCGCCCGCCGCGTGTCGGTTGTTGTGGTGGGATGGGGAGAAGTTCGTCGCGGTCGCCAATGCCGAAGGGCTCGGCGTGGAGCGCGACCGATTCAACACGACCACCTTCGACGAAGTGAAAACTCCCAAGTTGCGACTGGAGATTGACGGGGACGGCGAATACTCCACCGGCCTCTTGGAATGGAAAGTCTACGACAGCGGCGCATCGCCGCCATTTCCGCCGCGGGTGCGAGCGGGCGTCGATCGCGTCGTTGTGCTTGGCGGCCGGACCTTTTTGGAGGGTGAGGTTCAGACGCTTGGCGACGCCGCCGTCGCCGTTGCCTGGAGCAAGCTTTCGGGACCCGGCGAGGTAACGTTCGCCCCTGCAGACGCGGTCGCCACGACCGCAACGTTCAGCCAGCCGGGCGACTACGAGTTGCAATTCTCGGCTTTCGACGGCGAACTCGACGGGTCCGCGACGGTGCATGTGAAAGCCGTTCCGTCGCCCGACGGTGCGCCGCTGCGGTCGCTGGAGGCGCAGCGCTACCGCATCACCAGCCCGCTGTGGAAGCAGCGTATCAAGGCGCTGATCGTCAATTGGATTCCTTACTGCTACGAGCGCATGTCGGATCCGCAGTTGCGCGAAGGGGGCATCAACAACTTCGACGATGCGGCCAAGAAACTCGCGGGGCAGCCCGCGGGACGACACCGCGGCTACGTGTTTTCCAACGCGTGGGTGCACAATACCGTGGAGGCCATGTGCCTGGCACTGATGGTCGATCCGCAGGGCGACCAGGAGATCATCGCCGCCCAGAACGCCATGCGGGCAAAACTCGAGGATTGGATTCCGCGAATCCTCGCGTCGCAAGAGCCCGACGGCTACATGCAGACCGCGTTCACACTGAGCGGCAATCCACGGTGGACGCTGCGCGGCGACCACGAGGGCTACGTCGCCGGGTATTTCCTGGAGGCGGCGATCGTCCATTACTTGATGACCGAACGCAAGGACGCGCGGCTGTATGACGCCGCCAAACGATTGGCGGACTGCTGGTGCGAGAATCTCGGGCCGGCGCCGAAGAAGACGTGGTACGACGGTCATCAGGAAATGGAGCAAGCGCTGGCCCGTTTTGGCCGCTTTGTGAACGCGGAAGAAGGCGCTGGCGCCGGCGACAAATATGTGGCGCTCGCCAAGTTCCTGCTCGACTCACGCCGCGACGGCAGCGAGTACGACCAGAGCCACGCGCCCGCCGTCCAGCAGTACGAGGCGGTCGGACACGCCGTGCGGGCGGTCTACTCGTACTCGGGCATGGCCGACGTCGCCCTCGAGACGGGCGACGTCGACTACCTGAGCGCCGTCGAATCGCTGTGGGACAACATTGTCAACAAGAAGTACTACGTCACCGGCGGCATCGGCAGCGGCGAGACCTCCGAAGGCTTTGGGCCAAACTATTCGCTGCGGAACAACGCCTATTGCGAGTCGTGCTCCAGTTGCGGCGAGCTATTTTTCCAACACAAGCTCAACCTCATCCGCAAGGACGCCAAGTACGCCGATCTCTATGAGGAGACCATCTACAACGCCTTGCTTGGCAGCTTCGACCTGGAAGCGCGCAATTTCTATTACCAGAATCCGCTCGATTCCGGCGGGCCTCGATATCCGTGGCACGGGTGCCCGTGTTGCGTGGGAAACATCCCGCGGACGTTGCTCATGCTGCCCACCTGGATGTACGCCAAGGGGGACGACGGCGTGTACGTCAACCTGTTCATCGGCAGCGAGGCGAAGATTGAGGACGTGGCGGGCACAGACGTGGAGCTGGTCCAGGAAACGAATTACCCGTGGGACGGCCATGTGGCGATCACCGTCAATCCGGCGGAAAGCAAGCGGTTGGCCGTGCACTTGCGGTCGCCGAACCGCGACGTGAGTGAACTTTACAATGGCGCGCCCGAGGCCGACGGCGTTGCCCGGATCACGGTGAACGGCGACGCGGTCGAACCCCTCATCGAGCAGGGCTACGCGGTAATCGATCGCCAGTGGAGCGCGGGCGATAAGATCGAGCTGGAGTTGCCGATGCGGGTGCAACGCGTGCGAGCCAGTGACAAGGTCGAGGCGACCCGCGGTCGCGTCGCGCTGCGATTCGGTCCGCTCGTCTACAGCATCGAAAGCGTTGATCAGCCCGTGGATCGCGCGTTGCCCCGCGACGCGGAACTAACGACGGAGTGGCGACCGGACTTGCTGGAAGGCGTCATGGTCATCCGCGGGCAATTCGCCGACGGGTCACCCGTGACGGCGATTCCCAACTATGCGCGCAACAACCGCATCCCGGTGGTCCGGCGGCGTCCGCCGCTGGACGGTGCGGAAGATTCGAGCGAAGCAAGCGGCGGGGGCGGCGGGTTTCGACCCCGCGGCGGCGGTCGATCGATCGTCTGGATGCAGGAGGCGGCCGAGTAAACGCGCTCGCGAACCGTTAGTCATTTAACCACGCCACGCCTCGCTGGGTCCGACTCGCATGACGACCATCCGCTCGATCGCGCTGGCTTGGTTCGTTTTCGCCGCCGCCTCGGCCTTGGCCGATACGGCGACGATTGCCATCGACGCCAGTCGTCCCGGGCCGCGCATCAATCCGCGAATGTACGGCGTGTTCCTCGAGGAAATCGGGCACGGCGTTGACGGCGGACTTTACGCCGAGCTGGTGCGCAACCGGGCGTTCGAGGACGCCCGGCCGCCGGAGGGATACACGCTGCGGGACGACCGGTGGGTCGACGCGCGGGGCTTCAATTCCGGCTACGACCAGTACGGGTATGGCGTGGACGGGCTGCCGTTCTGGACGCTCGTCGAGGAGGGCGGCGCCCGCGGGTCGATGCACCTCGACAAGACGGGCGGCGTCAGCGACGAGTCGGCCTATTGCCTGCGGCTCGAAGTCGAAAGCGTCGGCGACGGCCGTCTCGGCGTCGCCAACCAAGGTTTCTTTGGCATCGGCGCCCAAGAAGGTAGGACGTACTCGCTGTCGTTCTATGCTCGGCGCGGCGTAACGTTTGACGGCGAGGTGACCGTGCGACTGGAATCCCGCAACGGGGTCGCCTGTTCCGACGAGTTGAGCTTCGAGCCGTCGGGCGACCAGTGGATCAAGTACGAGGGCACGCTCACGGCGTCGCGCTCCGAGCGAGCGGCCCGCTTAGTCGTCGCGGCCGGATCGGCGGGAACGATGTGGCTCGATTTCGTCTCGCTGTTTCCGACGGAGACTTGGAAGAATCGCCCTGGCGGTCTCCGCCCCGACGTCGCGCAGATGATCGCCGACCTGAAGCCGGGCTTCGTCCGCTTCCCGGGCGGCTGCGTCGTCGAAGGCGGGACGGTCGAAAGCGCGTACAACTGGAAGCACACGGTTGGTCCCCTTACGGAGCGCCGGGAACAGTGGGGCCCGTGG
The DNA here is from genome assembly GCA_044867485.1 of Lacipirellulaceae bacterium. Lineage (GTDB taxonomy): Bacteria > Planctomycetota > Planctomycetia > Pirellulales > Lacipirellulaceae > Lacipirellula. Next base: position 11,817 of record JBIOVA010000232.1, read on the forward strand.
CACTACCGCCGCACGCACGGCATGGGCCTCTTGGAGTACCTGCAGTTTTGCGAGGACCTTGATGCTGAGCCGTTGTGGGTCGGCTTCGCCGGGCAGACGTGCATTTTCCGCGAACGCGAGGAAGTGCCCATGGAAGACATGGGCTGGGTTCGCGACAACTTTCTCGACCTGGTGGAGTACGCCAACGGGCCGCCGGATTCGACGTGGGGCAAGTTACGCGCCGCAGCGGGCCGACGTGAGCCGTTCCAACTCAAGTATGTCGAGATCGGCAACGAGAACGCCGGGGTTGAATACGAGCAACGGTATCGGATGATCCACCGCGCGATGAAGGAGCGGCATCCCGACCTGACGTACCTGGCCGACGTCTCGTACCACAACATGCCCGAATCACTGTATGACATTGCCGACCAGCACTTCTACAACAGCCCCGCGTGGTTCATGTCGAGGCACGACATGTACGACGAGCGGGACCGCGGCCTGCCGCCGTTGTATTTGGGCGAGGTGGCCGTCACATCGCAGCACGGCGGGCCGCTGCGGGGCAATCTGCTGGCGGCGTTGGCTGAGGGCGTGTTTCTGCTGGGTTGCGAGCGGAACGCCGACGCCGTGCAGATGGTCTCTTACGCCCCGCTGTTGGCGCACGTGGACGGCCGGTCGTGGGGTTGGCATGGCATGATCTACCACGACAGCACGCGCGTGTTTGGCACGGCGTCCTATTATCTGTGGCAGATGTTCGCCTCCCACCGGCCGGACCACACGGTCAAGACGGAGACAACCTACGAGCCGAGCGAGAAGCTGCGCGTCGCCGGGCAGGTTGGCGTCGGCACATGGGACGCGACCGCCGAGTTCAAAGATATTCGCGTGGAACGCGCAGGGGAGGTGCTCTACGAATCGGACTTCACCACGGGGGCCGAGGGGTGGCGGCCTGCGGAGGGTCGCTGGGAGATCGTCGACGGCGCTTATCGCCAGACGCGGCGCGGCCAGGGACACAGCCACTTCGGCGGCGAGGACTGGTCGGACTACACGCTCACGCTCAAGGCGCGCAAGTTTGAGGGAGGCGAGGGATTTCTGATCACATTTGGCCGCCGGGGGCGGGACCGCTATTGGTGGAATCTCGGCGGTTGGGGCAATTCGCAGCATGCCATCGAGCACAACCAAACGCCCGTCGGTCGGCCGCGACGTGGTCGGATCGAGTCTGATCGGTGGTACGACGTGAAGGTCGAAGTGGCGGGAGCGCGCATTCGTTGCTACCTCGACGGCGAATTAATTCACGACGTCGAGGCGGAGTCGCTCGGTCGGTTCGTCGCCAACGCGGGCCGCGACAAGCGGTCGGGCGACCTCGTGGTCAAAGTGATCAACGCCTCGCCCAAGGCGGTGACAACGACGTTGGCGTTGGCGGGCGTCGAGACAATCGGCCCCCAGGCTGCGGTGCTCGTGCTGACGTCCGGCGACGTGCAGGACAACAATTCGCTGGACGAGCCGCGGCGCGTGGCGCCGGTCGAAGAGTCGGCGCCGATCTCCGGCGTTCGCTTTGAGCGCACGTTTCCACCGCATTCGCTAACGGTGTTGCGATTAAAAACAAAATGAGATTTACAAAGGCGGCAGTCAGGATGACCGTCTCGGAACGGATCGACGTCTTCTCCAACATTCCGAAATGAAGTCCAACGTCATGTCGCGTCCAACTACGTTGCGGTCTGTGCGTTCGATCTGCGTCTTCGGCGGGCTGCTGCTGGCGGCTCTAGCCGTCGCCAACCTTGGCGCCGCACGAGAGCCGCAGTCCCCGCAGTGGTGGCGCAACCGTTCGGAGCCTGGCGTATACAAGGCCCGAATCGAGCCTCACTGGTTCGCCGGCAACGCGCGGTTCTGGTATCGCAATCAGTTGTCGGGCGGGCAGAGCGAGTTCGTTCTCGTCGACGCGGCGGCGGGCGAACGCCGGCCGGCATTTGATCACGATCGGCTGGCGAGTTCGCTGGCCGAGGCCGCGGGCAAGGAGTTTGAGGGATCGCGACTGCCATTTGACGAGATTGCGTTCAGCGGCGACGGCGTCGTCGTCAGCTTCTCGGTGGACGGCGCCCGGTGGGCGTGCAATCTCGAATCCTACAAGTGCTGGCAAAGCGAGGATGACGGCGACGACGCGCGCGAGGAGCGCGGCGACGACGATCGACGCGGGCGCCGCGGCCGGTCCGGCGGCGGCCGGAGCCGCGACAGCACGTCGCCCGACGGCCAGTGGCAGGCGTTCATGCGCGACAACAACGTGTTCGTCCGAGCCGCCGAGGAGGGCGCCGAGGAGGCGCCGCTCAGCACCGACGGCACCGAAAACAATCGCTACGATCTGCTCCAGTGGTCGCCTGACTCGAAGACTCTCGTCGCGTTCCGCGTCGAGCCCGGCGATCGCAAGGAGGTGTATCTCTTCGAGTCCTCGCCTCGCAGCGGCGGCCGAGCCCGGCTCCACACGCGGCCTTACGCGCTGCCCGGCGACAAGTTCACTATGTACGAGCTCAACGTCTTCGACGTGGCCGAGCGCAAGCAAATCAAGCCCGACGTCGATCGCCTGGAAATGGAATGGGAACGCCCGGAGCTTCATTGGCGCGACGGCGGACGGAGCTTCTGCTATGCGAAAGTCGACCGCGGTCACCAGCGATACCGCGTCATCGCCGTCGACGCGGCCACGGGCGACGTGGAGAGCGTCATTGACGAGCAAACCGAGACGTTCATCTGGACCGCCCATACGGAGAACGTGGGCCTGCCGATCGTGACCTGGCTGGACCACAGCGATGAGTTGATTTACGCGTCGGAACGCGACGGCTGGCGGCATCTTTATTTGGTCGACGCCTCCGGCGAAGGGATCAAGAGCCAAATCACGTCGGGCGAGTACGTGGTTCGCGGCATCGAACACATCGACGAGGCCGCCCGGCAGATTTGGTTCCGGGCCAACGGCAAGAATCCGGACCAGGATCCGTACTTTGTGCATTACTACCGTGCGAATTTCGACGGGTCGGGGCTGGTCGCACTCACCGAGGCCGACGGAAATCACTCGGCTCAGTTCTCGCCCGACCACAAGTACCTCATCGACACGTACAGCCGCGTCGACAAGCCGCCCGTGCACGAGCTGCGCCGCGCGTCCGACGGCTCGCTGGTCTGTCGGTTGGATGAAGCCGACATTTCCGAGGCGGTCGACGGCGGCTGGCGGGCGCCTGAGGCGTTCGTCGCCAAGGGCCGCGACGGTCGCACCGACATTTGGGGCATCATTTGCCGGCCGCGGGATTTTGATCCCGACAAGAAGTACCCGATCATTGAGCAGATTTACGCCGGCCCGCAGGGGTCATTTGTCCCCAAGTCGTTCAGCGGAGTTAACCGGTTTTCCTCGCTCACCGATCGGGGATTCATCGTCGTGCAGATCGACGGCATGGGCACAGCCAATCGCTCAAAGGCGTTTCACGACGTCTGCTGGCACAACCTCAAGGACGCGGGATTCCTCGACCGCATTCGGTGGATCAAAGCCGCCGCCGAGAAGTACCCGTCCATGGATCTTGACCGCATCGGCATCTACGGCGGCTCGGCTGGCGGGCAAAATGCGGCGGCGGGGGTGCTCTTCCATCCCGAGTTCTACAAGGCCGCCGTCGCCGGCTGCGGCTGCCACGACAATCGCATGGACAAGGCCTCGTGGAACGAACAGTGGATGGGCTACCCCGTGGGCCCGCAGTACGCCGAGTGCTCGAACATCGATAACGCGCATCGCCTGCAGGGCAAGCTCATGCTGATTCTCGGCGAGATGGACAACAACGTGCCGGTCGAGTCCACGCTGCGGCTGGTCGATGCGTTGGTTAAGGCGGACAAAGACTTCGATTTTGTGCTCGTGCCCGGCGCCGGCCACGGCCTGGGCGGCGACTACGGCGCCCGGCGGATGAACGACTTCTTTGTCCGACATCTGATGGGCGATCAGCCGCCCACTAGCAGCGGCACGACGGACCCGACGCCCCAGCCGCCGCAGGATCTCGCCGCGCAGGGCGGCGATTCGGAGCCCGCGTCGAACTGATAGGCGACGGCGGGCGGCCGATTCCCAGGGACCCTAAGAATTGCGACGCACGTCGCGCTCGCGTCAACTCGAAAGGTCGTGCGATGGTTAAGCGTTTTGGAACGTGCCGCCGACACGCTCCGCGCGTGGCGCGGCGTTCTCCAGTGTTCTGCGTCTCGGCGGCGGCGATCTACCTCATGGCAGTCTCATTTGCCGCGGCCGAGCCAATCGTCAACGCCGTGCCGTGGAAGGCGGCGCCGCTGCCGCTCTCTGCGGTTCGACTCACCGGTGGGCCGCTCAAACATGCGCAGGACCTCGACGCCAAGTACCTGCTCGAACTGGAACCCGACCGCATGATGGCCGGCTACCGCGTGCGCGCCGGGTTGGAGCCTAAGGCGGAGGGCTATGGCGGGTGGGACGCCGTCGACGGCCGGCAGCTGACAGGCCACATCGCCGGCCATTACCTCTCGGCGGTGAGCCTGATGTACGCCGCCACCGGCAACGAGGAATTCAAGAGTCGGGCCGACTACCTCGTCGCGGAGATGAAGGAGGTGCAGGACAAGAATGGCGACGGCTACTTGGGCGCCCTGCTGGGCGCGCGCCCCGGCGCCAATCGGCGCGGCGGCCCGCCCAGCGCCGCCGACCTGGCCGACGGCCGTGAACTTTTCAAACGGCTCTCCGACGGCGAAATCCGCTCGGGCGGCTTCGATCTCAACGGCATGTGGTCGCCCTGGTACACGCTTCACAAGACCTACGCGGGGCTGCGCGACGCCTACCGGTTTGCCGGCAACGAGACCGCCCTAGAGCTGGAGATCAAGTTCGCCGAGTGGGCCGAGCGGATCCTGGCGCCGCTGAGCGACGAGCAGATTCAGCAGATGCTGAACACCGAGTTCGGCGGCATGAACGAAATCTTCATCGACCTGTACGCCGACACGGGCGACGAACGGTGGCTTGAGCTCGCCTCCAAGTTTGAGCATCGGGAATTCATCGAGCCCCTGCAGCAAGGCCGCGACAACCTCGCCGGAAAGCATGGCAACACCCAGGTGCCGAAGCTCATCGGCTCGCTGGATCGCTACGTTTATAAGGGCGACCAGCGCGACGCGGACGCCGCGCGATTCTTCTGGGACCGCGTCGCGGAGCATCACAGCTTCGCCACCGGCGGACACGGCAAGGACGAGTACTTCGGCGAGCCCGATCGCTTCAACGATTTCGTCTCAGGCCGCACGGCCGAGACATGCAACGTGTACAACATGCTGAAGCTCACCCGTACGCTGTTCGCCGTTGACCCGCAGGCGCGCTATGCCGAGTTCCTCGAACGGGCCTTGTTCAACCACATCCTCGCCTCGATCGATCCTGAGGACGGCAGCACGTGCTACATGGTTCCGGTCGGCCAAGGCGTGCAGCGCGAATACGCCGACTTGTTTCGCAGTTTCACCTGCTGCGTGGGCTCGGGCATGGAGAGCCACGCGCTGCACGGCGACGGGATTTACTACGCGTCGAATGATCGCTTGTGGGTCACGATTTACGCTCCTTCGACGGCCGACTGGCAGGCTGCCGGCGTGAAGGCGGCCGTGGAGACGGATTTTCCACTGGGCGACTCGGCGACGATCGAACTGACGCCCGACGAACCGAAGGAGTTCACGCTGTCGCTACGGCGCCCCTCGTGGGCGCACCGAGGATTTCGCGTCGAGGTGAACGGCGAGGCGATTGACGATCTGCCCGCGCCAGGGTCGTTTGTCGACGTCAAACGCACATGGCAGGCCGGCGACAAGGTCTTGGTCACTTTGCCCAAGAAGCTGCACTTGGAGCCGCTTCCCGACAACGAACGGCGCGTGGCCGTGATGTGGGGACCGCTGGTGCTGGCGGGCGATTTATCCAGCGAAGGCGGAAGCGATCGCCGGCCGGGCGAAGGTCGGCGGCGGCGGCGCGGCGGCCGAGCCGACGCCCGCGGCCCGCGGCAGGAGACGCCCGCGTTGCTGGCCGCCAACCAGCCGGTCGACGCTTGGGTGGCGCCGGTCGAGCCCGGCGAAGGCCGGTTCCGCACCGAGGGCGTGGGCCGCGACCGCGATGTCGTCTTCGAGCCCTTCTACCGCCTGCACCGTAAGCGGTATGCCGCGTACTTCGACCTCTTCACCCCCGAAGAGTGGCAGCAGAAGAGCGCCGAACTCGCCGCCGAACGCATCCGGCAGCGCCGGCTGGAGTTGGCCACGGTCAGCTTCGCCCAACCCGGCGAGATGCAGCCGGAACGTGAATTCAACTACCAAGGCGCCGAGGTTCCGCCGATTCGCGTCGAGGGCCGCGCCGGACGCGTGAGCGAGGATTGGTTCTCGTTCGACATGCCGGTTGACGATCAATCGCCGCTGGCGCTGGTCGTCACCTACTTCAGCGGCGACTGGCGGCGGCGCACGCGCTCCGAATTCACGATCTCGGTCGACGGACAAGAGATCGCCCGCCAGGAGGTCGAGCCGAGCAGCCCGCACCGATTCTTCGACGTGGAGTACCCACTCCCGCCGGAGTTGGTGGCCGGCAAGAAGCAGGTTACCGTCCGCTTCGAGGCACAGCCGGATAAACAGATCGGCCCCGTGTTCGGCCTGCGGGTCATTCATCAGGCGATCGACGAGCAGACCCGCGTGACGGCCCCGCCGGATTCGTTCTTCCAAATGGTTGGCGAAAACGATCGCAGCGCGGCCCGTGGGTTCTACGCCAAGTACGTCGAAGTCGACGGCATGCCGATCGTGGCGTCCGCCGAGGTGGCCGACGAGGCCCTGTTGCGGACGCGAGATATCGTTCGGCACATGCTCGCCGGTCGGCCCGACGTGGTCCAAGCGATGGTGGAACGCGAGATGTACCTGATCATCATCGGCAAGGACCAGCTTTACTGCGACATGCCTGAGTACCGCAATCATCCCGATCCGGCGTTCCAGAACGAGCGCGTGCGCGGCACGGGGGGCCGGCCGACCAGTTTCGGCGAGGAAAACCTGCTCAGCTTGTCGCTCGATCGCTATGACGACGAGAGCATCGCGGTGCACGAGTTTTGCCACACGATCGACGGCGCGGTGGGGACCATCGACCCGACCTGGCGGGATCGCATGCGGGCCGCGTACGAAAATGCCGTCGCCAAGGGCTTGTACAAGGACGCCTATGCCGGCTCGAACGCCGGCGAGTATTGGGCGGAGATCGGCCAGGCCTATTTCGACTGCAACCGCGTCAACAACTGGAATCACGGCCCAGTGGGCGCCCGCGAGCAACTCCGGCAGTACGATCCTGAGGGTTATGAGTTGGCGCGCACGACGTTTAACTTGAGCCCCGAGCAAGACTGGCGGTACGAATTCCTGCACAAGCATCCGATCGTCATTCCGCCGCCGGAGAAGTTCAAGCTCGATCCCTACTACACGAAATTTTCCTACGCCCGGGAACTGCCGGTGATCGGCCGCGGCGCGAGCGACGAGGCGCTGCTGAAGGCCAACGGCACGATCCGCAAGATGTTCGCCTACCGCCACGACGTGCTCAAGGCCTTCATTGCCGAAGGCGTGAAGGTCGTCGTTCTCGGAGACGGCGAATCGCTGGCGGACTTGCCAGAGTGCCGATCCGCTGCGGCCGGCGAGAACATCGACCTCTTGGCCCGCGTCCTCGACGACGTGCAGGCGACCAAGCTGCTGGCCGTTGGCCAAGAGAATGTTCTGACCGATCCGAACGCCGCGGGCGTCGGCGGCAACTTCCTCATCCGCGCGTTGGCCAAGGCCATGTACGACGTGACCGCCAAGCGCCCCGTCGATCCCAACTGGAACGACCGCGGCAGGGCGGTGCAGCAGTACGAGCTGCGGGTCGAACGGCTTGACGAGCGGTTTGGCAAACGAGTCGACGACCTCCACGCCCAGGCGATCGAGGCCGGCAAGTGGCGCGGCACGGCGGCGGTGCACGCCCCGGTCGAGTATTGGGCCACGGGTGTGCAAGCCTACTTTGACGCCGCGGGCCAGGACGCAGCGCCGAACGATGCGCCGCACCCGATCACGACCCGGGAGGCGCTCGCCGCGTATGATCCCGACCTGTACGATCTGGTCAACGAAACCATGGCGTACGAAGGACGCGTCGACTGGAGATACGAGGCGGCCCAACCTTGAGGGATTCGCAATGCAGACCGCCCGCGCGACGGCGTTGGCGCCGCTGACCGCGTCGATCTTCGTCGGCTTGGGATGGATCACGCCCGCGTCACACGTTGTCGCCGGCCAGTTCGACGTGCAGTTCGGCGCCGGCACAATCGAAAGCCTGCGCCGCACGGACGACGCGATTGATACGCAATACATCGCCGAGGGACGTCGCCTGGGCGACGTGCTGCTGACCTATCGCTTTCCCGGCAAGGAGTGGCAGTCAGCCAGCACGGCGTCGCTTACCCCCGTCGCCGCGCCCGGACAAATCCCTCGACGCGGTGCGCAAAACTCCGAAGTGCGCTACGAAATCGGCGGCGACAACGCGGCGCGACTCCTTGAGCTGGCTGTGCGATTCGCCGTCGAGGACGCCGCGATTCTGTGGACGATCGAGGTCAAGAATCTCTCGGACCAGCCACTGGAAATCGGCGATCTCGCCCTGCCATTTCCAATGACTTCGCCGTTGGGCCGCGGCGGCCGCGGTTCCTCTGCCAAAGTTCTCAAACACAGTTTGATCTCAGGTCACGGCTCGTTCATGTTCTGGGCGCGGCCAAGCGGCGGGCCGTATCTGATGCTGATTCCGCAAGCCGATGCGCACTTGGAATACTGGGAGCCGCCGCGGCGCGACGCGAATCGCGTCCGCGGCGAGCCGTCGCCGACCGCCGACTTTCGCGCGTTCATCCACTCCGTCGCTGCCGGCGAGAACGCACGTCGCCAAGGCTGCCAATGGCGACAGCCCCACACGAGCTTGACGCTCGCCCCCGCGGGCCAGGTCGGCGAGGCGCGGAGTTATGGGTTCAAACTGCGTTGGGCCGACGACTACGACGCCGTGCGCGAGATCCTCGTCGACGAAGGACGCGTCGACGTGCACGTGGTCCCCGGCATGACCGTCCCAAGCGACATGAGCGCGGACGTCGCGCTTCGCACCTCGCAAACCATTGACGGCATCGACGCCGAGTTTTCCGACCAAACCGAGATTGAGTCGCTCGGCGCGCGCGGCGACTATCAACTCTATCGCGTGCGGTTCCGCCGGCTGGGCGAGAATCGGTTGACCGTTCGATTCGGCGGCGACCGGCAGATGGGCCTGGAGTTCTTCGCAACCGAGCCTGTCGAGACGCTGATCAAGAAACGCGCGGCCTTCCTCGCCCGCTCGCAGCACCGCGACCCGACGAAATGGTATCGCGGACTCATCTCCGACTGGAACATGGAGTCGCGGACGCTGCTCGGCCCCGACAACTACGACCGCATCTCGGGTTTCCGCATCTACGCCGTGACGTGCGACGATCCGGGTCTCGCCAAGCCCGCGTTCCTGGCGGCAAAAAACGCCGAGTTCCCCGTGCCCGAGGAAATCGCGGCGCTCGACGATTACATCGAGCATTTCGTCTGGGGCGGTTTGCAGCGGACCACGGACGAAACTCACTCGTACGGCGTCTATGGCATTCAGGATTGGAAGCGCAACCGCGACAGCGAGGATCCAGGACGCAACGGCCGGCTGCACATTTGGCGATGCTACGACTATCCCCACGTCATGCTGCTGTACTTCAGCATGTATCGCATCGGCCAAGCGTTCCCGCACATTTCCACGCGCCTTCCCCCCGAGGAGTACCTGCGCCGCGCCGCCGGCACGGCGCTGGCGATGTTCACGATTCCTCGCGACGTCGAGGGCTGGTCCGCCGACCGCACTGGCTTCTACAACGAGCTGGTGATCGTCGACTTGATCGACGCCCTCGAAGACGCCGCCATGCACCACGAGGCGGCGACTTTGCGCAAACATTGGGAGCGCAAAGTACGCGTCTTTGCCGCCGAAAAGCCCGACTTGTTTCGTTCGGAGTATCCGTTCGACTCGACCGGATTCGAGTCGACGCACGCCATGGCGCGCTACGCGGTGCTTCATGCCGAGGGCGCCGGCGACTTGGCCGACGGCGAGTCTCTAGCCGTTTCCGCCGAGGCCGCGCGGACATTCATGGACGCACAGCTCGCTGCGAACATCTTCTGTCGCGGCTCCATTGAACCTGCCTACTACTATCTCGGCAGCGATTACCGCGCCGGTGCGGGCAACGGTTACACGCTCAGCTACATGTCGCAAATGGGCGGCTGGTCGATTCTTGACTACGGATTGCATTTTGCCAACGAGCCGGCCCAGTATTTGCGGCTCGGCTACGCGTCGTATTTGAGCGCGTGGGCGCTGGTGAACTCGGGCACGCCTGAAGAGAACTACGGCTACTGGTATCCGGGGGCCGCCAACGACGGCGCGGCCGGCGGCGGATTCGAGCCCGCGCCGTTTGGTCGTACCTGGCTGGACCAACCCCATCACCGTGGCGCCTGGTACTATGCCTGCGAAAGCGACCTGGGGTTTTCGGGCGCTTTGCGATCGGCCGCGACGGTGCTCGCGGACGATCCGATTTTCGGCCGCTTCTGTTTTGGCGGCGAGTGGAGTCTCGGCAACGACGGCCGCCTCAGCATCATCCCCAAGGACGGCCTGCGGCGACGCTTCCATGCCATGCTCGACGCCGGCCGACTCCATTTGGAAGTTGAAGGCGTCCGGTTCGTCGCCGACCAACCCATCGTTGTGCCGCCGAACCTCGCGGCGATCCAATTCCAACTGGAAAGCGATGACCCCTCCCGGCATCTTGCCAAGATCCGTTTAGCTGCTCCAGTTGGGCGCTACAGCGTCCGCGCGAATGGCCGCGACAACGGCGCGATTGAGCTCGATGGTCGCCGCTACGTAGAACTTGACGTGACGATTCCTGCGGGGAAGCGGCCCGTCAACGTCGCCATCACAAGGCTCGACGCATCCGCACTCGAGTGAGACGCTTCGCGGAGATATAACCGAAAGTTGTGGACGAGGTAGTTGAAGAAGGCGGCGTTCTTGGGTTTGAATTTGGTTGTCTAGGACCCGATTCTCACCGCAAGGAACGCCACCATGCAGGAAGTTAGCACGACGACGGTTTCCTTTCCATCCACGAGTTCTCGGGATGCGCTCACCGAGGTGCTTCGCAGCGGCGCTCAACGGCTCCTGGCCGAGGCGGTGGAAGCCGAGGTGCGCCAGTGGATCGACGCGCACGCTCGCGTCACCGACGCCGCCGGCCGCCGCCAGGTGGTTCGCAACGGGTACTTGCCGAAGCGGTCGATTCTCACAGGAATCGGCCCGGTGGAGGTCGAGCAGCCGCGCATTCTCGATCGCCGCGGCGCCGAGGGCGAAGTCTTCTCCTCCAAGATTCTTCCTCCCTACTTGCGCAAGACGCGGAGCCTGGAAGAATTGATCCCCTGGCTGTATCTCAAGGGCGTCAGCACGGGCGACTTCAGCGAAGCGCTCGCGGCGCTGGTGGGCCCCGACGCTCACGGCCTGTCGGCCTCGACGATCACCCGGCTCAAGGAGGTCTGGGAAGGGGAATTCCAGGAGTGGACGGGAAGATCCTTGGAGGGCAAGCAGTACGTCTACCTGTGGGCCGACGGCGTCCACTTCAACGTCCGTCTCGAAGAGGATCGCCAGTGCATCCTCGTGCTCATGGGAGCGACTCCCGAGGGCCAGAAGGAGCTGATCGCCGTTGCCGACGGCTACCGCGAGAGCGAGCAATCGTGGAAAGCCTTGCTCTTGGACGCGAAGTCCCGCGGCCTGGTCGTCGCTCCCAAGCTCGCCACGGGCGATGGCGCCTTGGGCTTCTGGAAGGCGCTCGACCAGGTCTACCCGACGACCCGCGTCCAGCGGTGCTGGGTCCACAAGACGGCCAACGTGCTCGACAAGCTGCCCAAACGCGTCCAACCGGGAGCGAAGGACGCGATCCATCAGATCTGGATGGCCGAGACGCGCCAGGACGCTGAACGCGCGTTCGACCTGTTCCTGGCGACCTATGGAGCTAAGTACCCCAAGGCGTGCGAGTGCTTGAGCAAGGACCGCACGGAACTCTTAACCTTCTACGACTTCCCGGCCGAGCATTGGAAGCATCTGCGGACCACCAATCCGATCGAAAGCACGTTCGCGACGGTGCGCTTGCGGCATCGAAGGACCAAGGGCAGCGGCAGCCGCACGGCGTGCCTCTGAGCCGCCGCAGCGTGGCGATCATATCGGCGAAGGACGGTTGAGCTTTGGAAACGTACCACGGACAGTCAAGCGGTCGCCAACGACGATGACCTTCCCGCGCGAACCACAACACGATCAGCGAATACAGCAGCATCGCCAGCGGCGCCGTCCGCTCGACGGCCCGACGGCTCCAGCCTTGCGGTTCTTGGAATCCCAAGTGCTGCTTGCCATCGTGAAACGTCACCTCCACGCTCCACCGCATCGCGTACCAGGCGATCACCTGCTCCGCGGTCGCGTCGTGACGAGTGGAGTAAAACGCTTCTTGCCCGCGGCCTCCCTTCACGGCTTCCACGGCGACCACCCGCAAGGGGCGCTCGGGGGCCGCATGCACGTGCGCCGCTTGATCGGCCACGCGGGCACATTCGGTTCGTCCGTAGATCTCCAACTTCACGCGACGACAACGACTGGCGAGCATCTTGTGGGGCGACGGCAGGAGATCGCCCCGCTTCCGCGGCCGGCCGTTGGTTCCCGCTTTCCGTTCCGGCGGCGCGTCGTACAGCCGCGCGTCCTGCACCAGCCGGCTGGTGAGATCGCAGTTGGTCGGCAGCAAGCACAGCACGCTCTGGCCGCCGTAGGCGCTGTCGGCGACGGCGTGAAAACGCCGCTCTTTCCCTTGGTTGCACAGCACGCCGAGCAGTTCGACCGCCAGTTCGGGGCGCGTGCGGTAGACGCGGCGGTGCTTCGCGGCGCTCTTCTTGTTGAGGTATAACCGGAACAACAGCGGCAGGAAGTAGTAATGCCCCGCGCGGAACGGCAACTCGACGATCACGCCCAGCACGACCCAACTGTGGCCCCAATGGGTGATCGTCTTTGCGCGACTGGACAACAGCGGATCGTGGTGCATTCCGCAGCCGTACATCTTCAGTCCGCGCTTGCGACAGAGAGTATCGTCGAGGCCCAGCATCACGACCTCGCCCAGCAAGGGAGCGGCAACAGCGAACACGGCCGATCCGACCGCATCGAGCGACCAGCGGGCCGCACTGAACAGCCGGTGGTACGACGAGTAATGCTTGTCGGCCGCCGACCCGGCCGCGAGGATCATCCGCGTGACCGTGCGCCGGCCGGCAAACACCCAGCCGGTGAGCACGGTCGTCAAACTCGCGAACGTCGGGGCGGTCATGGTCGCGGAGAGTCCTTGCAACACGGACGTGAATTCCGGTACAAGTTCCATCGTGAGCCTCCTTGCTCGGGATGCGTGGATGTGAAGACCCAAGCATCTTGACGGAGGCTCACGTTATGTCGGTACAGCAGTTCTAACGCCCAAAAAAGTGCAAAAGTCGAACTAAGTCCACGTTTTGCGATAGCTAGGAGGTCGTGAATCGCGAGCACTATGGCGTTGACGACCCGAAGTCAGTGTTATCGTCCCTCAGCGCGATGGTCGAATCGGCCGTGACGGGTCAGGTCGAGCCGTCGATCATGAAAGACGGTGCCGTCATTCTTGACGTGTTCCATTCCGATAGCATTTCGCTCGCAGAGTATTATGCCCCGGACACTTCCCACCGGGATGACGTTTTGCATGCCTCCTATCTCGCGGATACGAAGGCTGCGGAGACCTGCCGGACTGTGCTTTCAACCTTGCGGCCGAACTCGGCATTTCTCTGCCGCTCAGCAAGAGCGTTGTGAAGTCAAGATTATACATGCATTGGTCAAAAGTGAGCATGGAATTTTTTGTCGGCGCGCGACCATGATGAGGATCGATCGGTTACTTTTCTGCGCGTGGGCATCGTCGCAAGGCTCCGTTTGGCATGATTGGCCTGACGTGTGCTTTCGCGCGTAATCGGCGAAGGGCCATCATCCTGTCGTCTCGGGTCACCCCGCTTTGCTTGGCTACTCCTCGGCAATACCCAGTTTTCGACGACCGCAAAACGAATTTTCCAGGCTGTAAATAGCCTATTGAAACTGTATCCGCTAAGCTTTGCCCGCCAAGGGACGGCGATCCTGTGCTGACGGATTTTGTCCACCTGCAGAATGCCGTCCTCGCATACAGAACTCGACCTAACGCTCATGAGAACGCGGCGCTCCCTGGTCGCCCGTCGATGGTAAAACGTCACCTGTCTTTGCATCCGACGATGCTCGCTTGTTCGGAGCAGTGCGCCTCGTCATGGGCGACGGAACCCGTTGCCAAAAGTCGCCCTAGCTCCAAGGAAACTTGCGACGAACGCATCGCGGCGCCCACTCGTCGAAGCCATTTTCTGACGACGTTCTTCTCTCACGCACAGCCATCGCCGCGATCGCGAACACGCTTGGCGCCAACGGCGTCGTCGCGTGCCGCAGCGCCGCTGCGCAAGGCAAGATGGGTGAATGCGAATCGGACGGCAGATGTCGTCCTCATTGCCGCGTGCCTTGTGCAAGTGGGCTGCGGCGGATCCTCTGCGGCGCCCACCGGCGAAGATCGACAGGTCCGCGCCGCGATGCTTGTACTCGGGCGGGAATACGGCGCTTACACGACGCAGCACAACGGCGTTCCCCCGAAGGACGAGGCGGCCCTGCGCGGCTACCTGCAGTCGAGGCTGGAAGACTTGAGCATATATAACGTCAAGAGCCCTGACGATCTTCTCGGCAAAGGCCGCGACGGCCAGCCGCTGCAGGTCGTCTATGGCGCCAAGATCGCGACCGCTGATCGGCCCGAGTACGTCTGGGCCGCTTACGAACAAACGGGCGTCGGCGGCAAACGTCTCGCCAGCGACAGCCGCGGCGGCGTGTACGAATTCGACGCCGCAGAGTTCAGCAAACATCTCCCAGGAAGATAGTCAGCCGATACATATTCCAAAACGCTTGGCGCGGCGCTCCAAGCGGGTGCGCGACCGAAATCGGAACTCATCATTTCGCTTGTCCACGATTGTAACCGTCTCCTTTTCTCCCCCTCCGTTCGGAGTAAACGTCCCATGACGCCTTGCAAGACGCTTGTTCGTCGAGCCTTTACGCTCGTGGAACTTCTGGTGGTCATCGCCATCATTGGCGTGTTGGTGGCCCTGTTGCTGCCGGCGATCCAGGCCGCCCGTGAGGCGGCCCGCAGAGCGCAGTGCCAGAACCAGCTCAAGCAGATCGGCTTGGCGATACAGAACCAAGTGGGCGCGCTTGGCGTCTTTCCCACGAACGGCGACGGCTACAACCCGAACATCACTAATTACGTCACGGGAAACAACCCCAACGGGCCCGACAAACAAGGCCTCGGCTGGGGCTACCAGATTCTGCCATATCTCGAGCAGAACGCACTCAAAGGCATCACGACCATGGGTCAGCTCGCCTCAGCCGAGGTGGGACTCTATTTCTGTCCTTCGCGACGAAACAACGCTAAATCAACCCAGTTCAGCCAGGTTATCAACGGCATCAGACTGCCCTACTTCATGACGGACTACGCCGCGGCTCATCCGGCGACACTGATATACGGCAGCACGACGGCGCGGATCAACCCGGTACCCTGGTCCGATGCGACAATCAACGCGGTCTATGGTCAGATTAGCAACGCGTTTATGAGTGGACGCTGCAATAATCCTTGTACGGCCACAACGCCGGCGGACAACTACGCTAGCGATGGACTCGTCGTGCGTACCCCATGGCGCTGGGTAAGCAAGCAATTCGCCAGTGGCGTCAGCCGAGCTGTTAAACCGAAAGAAGTCCCCGACGGCTTGAGCAACACGCTGCTCGTGGCTGAGAAACTGGTGCGGACCGACCTATACGAAGGCGGCAGCTGGTCGGACGACATGGGCTGGGTCGACGGTTGGGACCCGGATCAACTGCGATCAACCGGCCTTCAACCGCTGAACGACAGCGACCCCATGTGCTATGGCCCTACCCCCAAAAGTAACTGGTGCGGCGGTGCGCCCCCAGGTAACAACGACGTGTTTATTTTCGGCTCGGCTCATCCCGCGGGAATTAACGCCGTGTTCGGAGACTGTGCCGTGCGGCACCTCAAGTTCGACATCGACGTCGTCCTGTTCAACAACCTCGGCGCTCGCAACGACGAAAAGAACGTTGACTTGTCGAGTTTGTAGCCCGCGCGAAGAGGCAATGCGCGTCCGTGGAAAGCGAACAGGAAAGTCTGGAACGGAGTCACGCGCGCCGCAACGACTCGGCTTGAGTTTGGGTCTCGAGCCATTTTGCAATTTTGCCGGCAGTGCGTGCGCCGCAAATCGTGCGCCGTTGCAAGCGGGCGCCCCAGCTCTTGAGACAACATGATGGCGACTGGGTCCTGCCGGGCGCCGTCGAATCTGGCGACACTTGAAAGCGGGCGCTGGTGGGCGCAAGATGAACTCTACGCACGTCGCTTGATTTTGTGACCGACCGATGTCTGCACGCTGATGCGGACTCATCCGACATCGGGCGTCTGTCTTCAATTACGATGGCCCGTCACAAGCGTTCCCACCGTTCCTCCGAATCGAACGCGTCGCACTCGCCTGCGCCGATTCCGGAGCCATCGCCGCCGTTGCGGCCTGTTTCGCGATGGAGGAAATGGATCTTCCGCTCATTCTTGATCTTGGTCGTGCCGTTGGCGTTCCTGGCGGTATGCGAAGGCGCGCTTCGTCTTATTGGCTACGGCTATCCTACGAAGTTCTTGCTAGCGACCACGCTCGACGACAGTCCCGTTTGGGCGCCGAACCAGCTCTTCGGTCGTCGGTTTTTCGGGGCCGATTATGAGCGCCAGCCTGCCTGCTTCGCCGTGCCTCGCGACAAGCCAGCCGAGACCGTGCGGGTGTTTGTCTTTGGGGAATCAGCCGCCTTCGGCGACCCTCAACCTGAATTCGGCCTGCCGCGCATGTTACAAGCGGTGCTGAGCCATCGGCGCCCTAATACGCGCTTCGAGGTGGTGAACGCCGCCATGACGGGCATCAACTCCCACGTGATTCGCCACATTGCGCGCGACTGCACGGTGGCTGACGGCGACGTGTGGGTCATCTACATGGGGAACAATGAAGTCATTGGCCCCTTTGGCGCGGGAACTGTCTTTGGTCCGCAGGTTCCCCCGGTCGGGCTGATCCGCAGCAATTTGGCAATTCGCAGCACGCGCTTTGGTCAGCTGTTGGGAGCTGTGAGCGAGTCGCTCAACGCTCCTCCAGCCTCGAAGCGCACCTGGGGCGGGCTGCTCATGTTCCTTGAAAATCAAGTGCGTCAAGATGATCCGCGAATGAAGGTTGCGTATAGGCATTTTGAACGAAACCTGCGAGGTATCTTAGCCGCCGCCAAGAGCTCGGGCGCTGCCGTCGTTCTAAGCACGGTTGCGGGCAATTTGAAGGATTGCGCTCCCTTTGCCTCGCTCCATCGCCAGGGTTTGGCCGAGGCTCAACTTGCTTCCTGGAAGGCTGCCCTTCGGCAAGGTCGAGCCGCTCAGAAAAAGCGCGATCCAGCTGGCGCGATTGCTCACTTTCGGGCCGCTGAAAAGATCGACGACGAGTACGCGGATTT
Source organism: Lacipirellulaceae bacterium (assembly GCA_044867485.1). Lineage (GTDB taxonomy): Bacteria > Planctomycetota > Planctomycetia > Pirellulales > Lacipirellulaceae > Lacipirellula. The sequence continues at coordinate 29,458 of JBIOVA010000232.1, forward strand.
ATCCTTCGAACTTGCAAACGCGTTGCTTAGAGCAGGCGAAGAAGACGACGCGGCGCTGTACTACGCCAAGGCAAGAGATCGCGATGTGCTGCGGTTTCGCTGCGACGGGACGATCAACGATCTCATACGTCGCATCGCTGCCGATGAACCGCCAAGCCAGGTGCGATTGGCAGATTCTGAGCGTGCATTCGCCCGAGCGTCTCCAGCCGGATTGCCTGGCAGCAACCTGTTCTACGAACACGTGCATCTAACGTTCGAGGGCAACTACCTTTTGGCACGGACGTTGGCGCAGCAGATCGAACCCTTGCTGCCCAAGCACGTGGATCGGGCGGCTGCCGAGGATTGGCCGACTCTTGAGCAGTGCGGCGCGAGGTTGGGATGGAATGACTGGGCGCGACTGCGCGCAGTGAACGACATCATTGGCCGACTAGCGGACCCTCCATTTACGAATCAATCGAACCACGCCGCACAGTTGCGCGTTTTGGCAGAGCAAGCGAACGCACTTGATCCGCTCGCTCAAGAGGCGTTGCGAGACGTCGATTCATTATTCGAGGTTGCCGTCGCCGCGACTCCTGATGATGCGACGTTATATGCGCAGCGCGCGTCCATGCGCGGCTTCGCTGGCGACAAGCCTGGCGCCATTGATGATGCTCGGCGCGCCACAGAGCTTATGCCGCTTTGCGCCGAGCATTGGATGACGCTTGGCGCCGCATTGGCGACGGACAGGCAGTTCGAAGAAGCAGCAAAAGCCTTTACGGAAGCCTTTCATCAGGACGGTCAGAATGTAACAGCGCTTCAAAAGCTGGCACGCGTTTATATCCAATTGGACCGGCCAGACGATGCCATAGCCGCCTGCCGTCGCGCCATCGAAATCAAGCCTCGATTCGGTCCGGCGTATCTCGAACTCGGGCGGCTGCTCGGAGAGTCCGGTCGAGTGATGGAGGCGGAGAGGAACTTCCGCGCGGCTATTGAGAACCGAGTGTGGCGCATCGCGGACCTCCGCGAACTGGCGGAGTTCTGCGAGAAACGCGGTTGGGTCGATGAGGCGGCGGATAGTTATGACATTGCGGCCTCGCTTGATCCCGGCGATGTGACGCTTCGCATTAAGGCGGGACAGTTACTTGTCACTGCGAGACGGTATGCCGACGCGCGCCGGCATTTTGCGGACGCCGTCCGACTAGCGCCCGAGATGGGAGAAGCGCACTTTCTCCTAGGCATCGAACTCGGTCGAAACAAGGATACGAAGCAAGCCGTGGCGGAGTTTCGCGCGGCGCTGCGACTGATGCCGGGCGTCGTGGAAGCGCGTATCAATCTGGCCCTTGCGCTTGCTAACGATGGCCGTCCGGCCGATGCCCTTCAGCAGTTTCAGCTTGTTCTCAAGCAAGATCCCGAGAATCCCATTGCGATTCGGAACATTCAATCGCTCACCAGAGCGAGCAGGTGAAGTGCATCATGGCTGCGATTCTGGGCATCTCGGCCTTCTACCATGATGCGGCGGCGGCGCTTGTCGTCGATGGGAAGATAGTCGCTGCAGCGCAGGAGGAGCGCTTCACACGGCGCAAGCATGACGCCAACTTCCCGACGCATGCGATCGATTTCTGCCTGCAAGCCGGCGGGCTAACGCCGGGAGAGCTCGACTTCGTCGGATTTTACGAAAAGCCCCTGCTCAAGTTCGAACGGCTGCTCGAAACATACTTGTCATTCGCGCCGCGCGGCTTCCGGTCGTTCCTGCACGCCATCCCGCAGTGGTTGGACACGAAACTCCACCATCCGCGTGAAATTCGACGCGGCTTGCGCGGCGAGTTCACGAAGCGAATCGTGTTTGTTGAGCACCACGAGTCGCATGCCGCCAGCGCGTTTTTCCCTTCGCCATTTGAAAATGCGGCCGTGCTCACGATCGACGGCGTGGGCGAGTGGGCGACGGCAACGATCGGGGTCGGAGCAGGCAATCGCATCGATCTTATTCAGGAACTCCGTTTTCCTCATTCGCTTGGCTTGCTGTACTCAGCATTCACGTATTTCTGCGGATTTCGCGTCAATTCGGGTGAGTATAAGCTGATGGGCCTTGCGCCCTACGGCGCGCCGAGATACGTCGACGTGATCCTTGAGCGGCTCATCGATCTCAAGGACGATGGCTCGTTTCGCATGGATCTTGGCTATTTCAACTATTGCCAAGGTCTGACCATGACGTCCGGTCGGATGGACCGCCTGTTCGGAGGTCCGCCGCGTCAACCCGAGTCGCCGATCACGCAGCGCGAAATGGATTTGGCTGCCTCCATTCAATCGGTCACCGAAGAAATCATGCTGCGGATGGCACGGCACGCACATGCCGTCACCGGCCTTCGGAGTCTTTGCCTGGCGGGCGGCGTGGCGCTGAACTGCGTCGGCAATGGACGAATTCTACGCGAAGGACCGTTTGAGAACTTGTGGATTCAACCGGCTGCCGGCGACGCAGGAGGTGCACTCGGCGTGGCCCTATTCATCTCGCGGCAACTTTTGGATGAGTCGCGACCGACCACTAGCACGATGCACGTCGGCGCTGGGGACGATTTCCAGCACGGCTCGCTCCTCGGTCCAGAATTTACCGCGTCTGAAATTCGAGCGGCGATTGAGGACGCGGGCGCTGTCTATCGGGCGTTTGCTACAGAAGAAGAGCAGCTTGAGTATGTGGCAGGCCTCTTAGCAAGCGGATCAGTCGTCGGATTATTCCAGGGTCGTATGGAGTATGGACCGCGAGCATTAGGAGCGAGGAGTATCCTAGGCGACGCGCGAAGTCCCACGATGCAATCGGTGATGAATCTCAAGATCAAACGCCGGGAGTCGTTTCGACCGTTCGCTCCGGCTGTGCTCGCCGAGAGAGCAACTGAGTATTTCGACGTTCCCGCCCACCAGACAAGTCCCTACATGCTGTTGGTCGCCGACGTCTCGATGAGCAAGCGCGTCACCTTGAATGGTGAATTCGACGAACAGAGACGTCTGGACAAGGTCAAGCAAATCCGCTCCCAAGTGCCTGCAGTCACGCACGTCGATTATTCGGCGCGATTGCAGACCGTTGATGCCCAACGTCACGGGAAATTTTTCAAGCTTTTGGAGGAGTTCGCCCGACAAACCGGCTGTCCGTTGCTGATCAACACGAGTTTCAACATTCGCGGCGAGCCAATTGTCGCGACGCCAGAAGATGCATATCGCTGCTTTATGGCGACGGAGATGGATGTGCTTGTGCTTGAGGATTTCGTACTTCTTAAGAGCGAGCAGCAGGAGTTCACGGGCGATTGCAAAGCCGCATACTTTGCCGAACATATGCTCGACTGACTGATGGCTCTGGTCAAAATCAACTCGCGTCCGACGCAGCGTCAGCTCCGCCAGTTCGCGGTGTTGTGGCTTCCAGGTCTTTCATTGATCGCTGCATGGATTGGTTGGCGTAATGGAGCAAGTGACCGCGCCCTACTATGGGCGTTCTCATTCGTCGTCGCATTCGTATGCGTCGGCTTTGTGAAGCCGAGCGCTGTTCGACCAGTTTTTGTGGCGCTGACTGTCGCGGCCTATCCGATTGGCTGGGTCGTGGGTCATTTGTTGTTGGCAATCTTCTTCTTTGGCGTAGTGACTTCTATCGGCCTGATCATGTGCCGCTTCCGAATCGATCCAATGCAGAGAATCTGGGACCGGAAGGCGGTCTCTTACTGGCAATCCCGCCGGTCTGCCGAGGACGTCGAAAGTTACTTTCGGCAATACTAAAATGAGCCCAGAGACAAATGACGGACGAGGGGGCGTGGCCCGATGTCGTCGAATTCTGGCAGCGTGTCATGTGAGGGACGGATGTCCAAGAATAATCGAAAGAGATCGACGAGTAGAGTGAACGACCCAGCGGATACGAGCCGCGAGGAAGTCCACAATCTGGCTACTCAGCGACAGGCTGGCCTCGTCGGCGAGCTAACCTCAATGATTATGCAGAACAAGAAGTGGTGGCTTGTCCCAATTCTTGTGATGGTTCTCGCTCTTGGATTGATTGTTTTTCTCGGTGGCACAGCCGCGGCCCCGTTCATTTACACGCTGTTCTGACTACGCAGTCAGATTCAGCTAAGGGCCAACGCCCGGACATCCGGGGGCAAGCGGCGGCGTCCGGGATACGGCTTCGTAGTGAAGACGATTTGGCAAAGATCGCCTCAGGAATGACGACTCCCGCCGAAGTCCAGCGGGTGATCGCCGCGCGACGCATAAATTCTCACGGCTGAACTGTGGCATTCAAGCCGGCATCCAACCGAATCGACATGCCCGGCGCCGACTCAACGGCGACCGTCTGATCGCCGTAACGCACGACGGCCTTCGCCTTCTCGCCATTTCGCAGTTCTGCGTAATCCAGCCGCCCCTCGCTCCAGGCGATGTCGACTTCAAAGCCGCCGCGGGCCCGCAGACCCTTGACGCTTCCAGCCGGCCACGCCTGCGGCAATGCGGGCAACAACTCGATCTCTCCTGTGTGGCTTTGCAACAGCATCTCCGCGATGCCTGCCGCGCCGCCGAAGTTGCCGTCGATTTGGAATGGCGGGTGTGCGTCGAACATGTTGGGATACGTGCGCGACGGGCTGAAGAGGTTTGTGAGGATATGGTGCGTGCGATCACCGTCGTGAAGACGGGCCCAGCAATTGATTCGCCAGGCGATGGCCCATCCCGTGGATAAGTCGCCGCGCGTGTTCAGCGTAACCTTGGCGGCCTCGGCCAATTCAGGAGTGTGCCGCGGCGTGATCTGCGCGCTGGGGTGCAGTCCGTAGAGGTGGGAAATATGGCGATGCCCCTCCTCGGGCGCCTGTTCGTCCCAATCCTCAAGCCATTCCTGCAACTGGCCGCCTTTGCCGATTTGATTGGGCGACAGACGGTCCCTTTTGGTGGCTAACTCCGCGCGAAAGTCCGCGTCGACGTCGAGAATCTCTGCCGCTTGGATGCAGCTGGAGAACAAGTCGCGGATGATTTGCGAGTCCATCGTAGGGCCGGCGCACACGGCCGAACCGTGAGGGTGTTGATTCTCTGGCGACAGGGACGGATTCGTCACGAGCCACTTGTATTTGGGCTCTTCGACGAGCGTGGACGCGAAAAACTCGGCCGCGCCTTTCAGCACCGGATACACCTGCTTCAAGTAGTCTTCATTCGGGTCGAATTGGTAATGGTCCCAAAGATGTAACGTCAGCCAGGCGCCGCCCGTGGGCCACATGCCCCAGTTTGGGCCGTCGATGGGCGCTGTGGCACGCCACAGGTCCGTATTGTGATGCGCTACCCAGCCGCGAGCGCCGTACATCGAAGCGGCGGTCCGGGCGCCCGTCTTTGAAAGGTCTGTCACCATGCCGATCAAGGGCTCGACGCATTCCGCAAGATTGCACGGTTCGGCGGGCCAGTAGTTCATCTCGGCGTTGATGTTGATGGTGTACTTGCCGCCCCATGGCGGTGACATGCTGTCATTCCAAATGCCCTGCAGGTTGGCGGGTTGGCTGCCCGGCCGCGAACTGCTGATCAACAGATATCGACCGTACTGAAAATACAGCTCGGCGAATTGGGGATCGTTGGCATCGGGGAACGCTTTGATTCGTTCGTCAGTCGGCAACTTCGCGCTCGCGCTGGAGCCGACGTCGAGCGAGACGCGGCGGAATAGCTGCTGATGGGCTTCGACGTGGGCCGTACGCAGATCGTCGAAATTCTTCTGCACGGCGGCGTCCAGGCGTTCGACGACGGCTGCTTCCGAGTCGCCAGTCACGTCGTCGAACTTCTTAAAGCTGGTGGCAGCCGCGACGAGGACAGTGACCGAATCCGCGTTGCGAATCGCGATTTCGTCGTCGTCGGCTGTCGCTTCGCCGCCATCGGCGATGATACGAGCGCGGGCTTGAAACTTCAGCGCGCCTTGGATTCCGGCTGAGTCGCCGTTGACGCCCTGCGTGACAAGCTCGTCGTTTGTATCTGCTGAGATAGTCGCCTTTTGCGGCGTGTCCATGGTCGCAGTAAATGAGACTTTCCCGTCCTGGCTGGCCGTGAGCCGGACGACAATCACCTGATCCACCGGACTCACGAACATCTCGCGGACATACGACACGCCGTCGGACTCGAAACTGACCCGCGTCACAGCCGTGTCCAAGTTCAACTCGCGGCGATAATTCTCCACGGTTTCAACGGGCGGAAACTTCAGGCGCAGATTCCCTATAGTTTGATACGGCATCTGGCTGAGCGGCCGAGCCATCATGCTGCGGCTGATGAGGCGCGAGGCCTGACGATAGTTCTCATCGAAGATGAGTTCGCGAACCTGGGGCAGCGCTTCCTTCGCGGCTGGATTCACGGGGTTGTACGGACCGCCCGCCCAGAGCGTATCTTCGTTCAGTTGAAGCCGCTCCTCGGCGACGCCGCCAAACACCATGGCTCCGAGCCGCCCGTTGCCGATTGGCAGGGCTTCGGTCCACTCGTTTGCAGGCCGGCGATACCACAGGCTAAGGCGTTCGTCCGGAGGCGGAGCGTTGGCCGAGAACCTCGGCTGGCCTAGCGCCGCCGAGGAGAGCAGGATCATGACGCCCCCGGCCCCAATCACCATCATCCACTGCTTCAGCATGAGATGTCCTCATCAGATGTTTGGGTCCGCGGCTTCACTGGCTTTCGCCCGGCTAACGGTTCTGCCAGTCAATCGATAATTAACAGAGAGCGCCGACCGGCAACTTGATAATATGCTGTGTGACTAGATGGAAGTTGTTGCTCCATGCGGCGCCGTCATACTCGCGGGAGTCGACATCGACTACCTCGAAATGTGGTGAGCATTCGCGGTGCATATTCGTGCGACCGCAGAGCGGCAGGTACGATCTGAGACCTGCAGCTATCTTCAGTCGGCCGCTGTGGTGCTCGATCTCCTGGGGCATGATTCTATCGAGCGCAGCAAAAGAATGTTGGCCGCCTTCGATCCTGTCTCCCTGGGTAGATGCTTCAGCGGCTCACTGCTACACCGCGATCTCATAACCCTTGCGCGGCTCGCGGCGGGTGAACGACTGAGCCTCGTCATCGCCGACGATCTTCTCCGCCGCTGGATCCCACTTGATGTCTCGGTCGAGCCGCAAGGCGATGTTCGCCAGGTGGCACGTCGTCAGCGCCCGATGGTGCGAGAAGACGTCGGAGATTGGTTCCTCGCGACTCTTGACGCAATCAAAGAAGTTGGCCATGTGCCCCGTCGGTTGCTTGCCCTTGTAGACTTTGGTGATTGCGTCTTCGGGAAGGGGGTTCTCGACCAGCTGTTCGAACGGCTGCCCCTTGATTCGTTGACGATTCACGTGGACCCGGCCGTTGTCGCCCTCGAACAGGATGCCGTTGCCGTCGGACGTGTCGTGAACGATCGTCATCTCGACTCCGGGAAAGGAGGCGACGACTTTGAACTCCTGCGGGGTGTTGTAGCGATCGTCTTGCGTGGGCCAGCCTTTCTCGAACGGCACCGGCATCTTGCGCTGCACAACGCGGATCGACGACGGACCCGTCGTTTCCAGGCCGAGGGCCCAGGTGGCGATGTCGACGTGATGGGCTCCCCAGTCGGTCAGCTTCCCGCCCGAGTACTCATACCACCAACGGAACTCGTAGTGGCACCGCGAGTGGTAGGGCCGCCGGCGGCCGTCGGGGCCTTCGCCCGACTGAATGCGGAAGTCCACCATCGGCGCCTGACCGAGCCACATCTTCCAATTGAGGTTCGCCGGCGGGGCGGCGACGGGAATCGAAGGCGACGTTGGCCCACCGCCGATAGCGCACGTCACTTTGTTAACTTTCCCAACGCGTCCTTCGCGGACCATGGCGACAGCCGTCAGGAACAGCCGACCGAAGTCGGACCGCTGCTGCGTGCCGACCTGGAACACGCGGTTGTACTTCTTGACCGCGGCGCCAATCAGCTGCCCCTCTTCGATCGTCAGGGTCAGCGGCTTCTCGCAATATACGTCTTTGCCCGCCGCCATGGCCTCGATTGCGATCTTGGTGTGCCAATGGTCCGGCGTGCCGATGATCACGGCGCCGATGTTGTTCCGATCGAGCACTCGACGATAGTCATCGTACTGGTCGACGGTGCGTTCTTGCTCGCCGCCTCCTCCCTGTCGCCGCCGGCGCCGGCCGCCGCGCTGGACATCGTCTGCGGCCTGAGCGAGATGCTCGGAATCAACGTCGCATACTGCCGCCACGTCGCCGAACCGCATGGCATCACGCATGTCCCAGCGCCCCTGGCCGCCGCAGCCGATGAGAGCAATGACGGGCCGGTCGCTGGGAGCCTGGGACTGGGCGTCCTGGGCCTGCGCCGCTGTCAGGAAATACGGCGCGGCCAGCGCCCCGCCCAGCACTCTTGCTGATGTCCCAAGAAACTGTCGACGCGAAGAATGCTGACGCCTACCCATAGAACTGACATCCCCCGTACAAACAAAAGAACAAGTTCTGTGCGCCGCGCCGGGCGCGAACCGGAGTGACATGGTGTTGCCGTTGCGCAATGGTCATGCCATGCATGGCCGACGGCAGTCGCTTGCGGACACCCTCAACTATCTTCATGATGTCCCGGAAGTCATTTTGCGGCGCTCGCCGGGACCAGCTGCAGCTTACACACGCTGACTGCCTTCCAATTCAGTGCCTTTACGCACAGATCTCACGCGAGGCTTCTCGCCACATCGTCAGGTAGGAGAACCGGGTCCACTGTGACGAGAACGGGATTTATGCCGCGTGGCACTCCTAACCCGCCGCCCCGAGCCGGCTGGTGGACTTGGGTCGATGGCGCGAGGAATCGGCGAACGGCTACTCGCGGCCGCCACTCCGCCACGAACTCCCTACCCTAGCATCGAACGATAAGTGCTCAACGTTAACGCCTACACGATCCCTCATTTTAATGTGGCCGTCGCCGCCCGCGCTCGCCATGACGATCCTTGACGAATGCATGGATAATCTTGACTTTGCCGTAAGCGTGCCTCGATGCACAAGTCATCCGCCAATCGGGAGGTACCGGCGTTATTCTCGTCGCAGGTAACGGCCGCCAGGCGGTTCTATCTCGGCCTCAACGCGCGCCGGCAAAAGCGACTTGCTCCGCAGCGGTTGACGGGCTTCATCGAGTCGGCCAGCCTGATAAAGCCCTGCGTCACCGGTCGGCGTTGTTGTGATAGATGGCCAGCTCGCCGTGAACGCCGAAGACCAGGTCGCGGCGACCGTCGCCGTCGAGGTCGATGGCCTTTACGCAGCGGGCCTCTTCGGGAACGATGACGCCGCTGCGAGTTGGCGGCAGCGGCTCCAGTTGGCCGCCCGGTCGGCCGAGAATTACCAGGCCGACGCCGCCGTCCAGGCGACCGACTTCGCCGTTGGCGCCGAAAAAGTTTTGGGCCAGCACGAGGTCGTCGCGCTGGTCCCCATCGATGTCGGCCACATCGACGCCGAACGCCGGCGATAACTGCGCTCTGTCGGGCAGAGGTTCGAATCGGAACCGTAAGTTGCCTTCGTTATAGAGGAGTCCCGAGTCCAATTCTGTCGCCTCTAGTCGGAGGGCTTGCTTCAGGCGATCGGCGCCAAGGATGTCTTCGATCGAGGCGACCGAGAACTTTTCGAATGTGTCGTACTTGACCTCCAGCGTCGGCATCACTCGGGCGAGCGTCAGAAACTCCCGGCGGGGGTAGCAGACGCCCTTTTCAAAAAACCCTTCGATGATCTGCGGCCGGCCGAGCTCCTCGAAGTCGCCGTAATGGAGGAGCACGGGCGCCTCGGGCGAAGGTCGATAGGGCGTGTTGCGGCCGAAGTTCGTGACGACGAGATCGACACGACCGTCGCCGTTGAAGTCGCCGGGCGCAACGGCCAACCACCAGCCGAGGCGATCCGCAAGTCCGGCCTCGTCGGTGCGTTCGACAAGCTGGCCCTGCTCGTTGTGATACAGCCGCACCGGGCCCCAATCGGTCGTCACGACCAGGTCGAGCCAAGTGTCGCTGTCGACGTCGACCCAGACGGCGTCGGTCGTCATGCCGGCGTTTTTGAGGGAGTCGGGCGCCGCGTCGCGGAATTTGCCGCCGTCGTTCACCAGCAGTCGGTTCTCGGGAGGCATGGGATAACGACCAGGGACGGAGCGGCTGCCGACGAACAGGTCGAGATCGCCATCTCGATCGAAGTCGGCCGGGGTGACGACTGATCCGCTGTCGGCAAGCTGCGGAAGGGCGTCGGCGGGCGCACGGGTGAAGTCGCCTCGGCCGTCGTTCAGATACAACGCGTCGAGGTAGGCGCCATCCCCAGCGGGGCGCTCGACGCTGCCGCTGGCGACGAATAGGTCCGCGTCGCCGTCGCCGTCGGCGTCGAAAAAGCACGCGGCCGCGGCGTCGCTCCGCAAGTCGACGGCAAACGCGGGGACCGCGGCGACCTGCAGTTGGCCTTGTCCCACGTTGATCAAGAGACGGCCAGCCTGGCCGCGCGAGCCACCCAAAAAGACGTCCTGGTCGCCGTCGCCGTCGACGTCGCTGCAGGCCACCGCAGGGCCCGGCTTCGACAGGCGATAAGGCAGCAGCGGCTGGTCCGCGAAATCGTCATACGGCTCCTCGTCGAACTCGATGGGAGGCAATTGGGATTGCCGGTCGAACATCTTGCGCTGGTCCGCGCGCGAGCCGACGGTCGGCCGGGCGTTGGCGGGCGGCGCGTCTTCCGGCTCGGTGATCGTGTAGATGCGTCCGGACGGCAGGGCGGTGAACTTTTGGACGTAACCGCTCGGCCACGTGACCGTCAGCGCGGCGACTTGTCGAGCGTCTCCCAATCCGAAGTGAAGGACCGGCTCGATGGCTGAGAGCCAGCCGCGGGCGAGCGTCAGGTACTGGGCCTGTCGGCGGCCGCCGGTCTGGAGGACGATCGTGGCGCCGACGCCGTAGGGGTTGCTGATCTTGCCGCGAAGCCGAACGCGAATGCTCTGGCTGCCGGCGGACTGATTGCGGTAGATGCTGACCGGAACATCCGCATTGTTGACCACGATATCCAGATCACCGTCGTTGTCGAAATCGGCCGTGGCGGCGCCGAAGCTGACGCCCAGGCGGTCGAGCCCCCAGGCGGCGCTGACCTCTTCGAAGGCGCGGCCGGCGAGATTTCTGAAGGCGAGATTGTTCTCTTTGCGCATCGGCTTGTTCGCCCAGAAGTTGCGCCAAGCCTCCGAACCCGGGGCGACGCTGGCGGCGGCCAGCCGGGAATAGTCGCTGTTCTGCGAATCGCGCAGGACGCCAGTGGTGACAAATAGGTCGACGAAGCCGTCGTTGTCGAAATCGGCCAGCCGCGGCGTCCAGGTCCAATCCGTGCTGTCGATGCGGAATTGCCGCGCGGCTTCGTACATCCGCGACTCTCCGGAGTTGAGGTAGAGCACGTTGCGCGATTCCTGCCGCGGCGTCATTGTTTCCAGGACATTCCGACCCGTCAGCGATCCGCTCATGACCATGCGCCGGGCGTGACTGCGGGGAGACATATCGGTCCCCAGCAGATCGACGAGGCCGTCATTGTTGACGTCGGCCACGTCGGTACCCATGGAGAACCACGGCGTGTGGGGCAGGATGTCCGCGGCGACGTCGGTAAACCGGCCGCCGCCATCGTTGCGGTACAAATGGTCGGGGCCGAAGAAGTCATTCGCGACGTAAAGATCCGGGCGGTTGTCGCCGTTGTAGTCCCACCAAGTGGCGGAAAGAGTGAAGTGGGGGCCGTCAATGCCCGCCTCGCGCGAGACGTCGGTAAAGCGGCCGCGATCGTTGCGGTAAAGATGATCGAATTGGCCGGCTTCGGTGGGGCGAACCCGATTGCCGGGCAGGTAGATCAGCTCCCAATATTCGCGCAGCTCGTCGAGGACGATGGGCACGTCGCCTTCGAATCGCACCTGGAACTTGATGCCTGGCGGGGGCTGCTTGGCCGTCGTGGCCAGGTAGGCGTCGAGATCGCCGTCGTTGTCCATGTCGGCGAATGCCGTCGTCATGCTGGCGCCGTTGTACGCCAGGCCGAAGCGGGCGGCCTGTTCGCTAAACAGGACGAGTCCATCTGCATCCGGGCCCTCGTTGATGAACAGGCGATTCGGACCGCCGTAGGCGCAGGCGTAGATATCCAGATCGCCGTCGTTGTCGACGTCGACGAAGGTGGCGCCGCTGCCTTGCAGGTCGGGGTCGTGTACGCCCGCCTCGACCGTGACGTCGCGAAACCGGAAGCCGCCAAGGTTCTTGAAGAGGCGGTTGCCGCCCTCGGGACTGGTGACGTAGAAATCGGGCAGTCCGTCGCCGTCATAGTCGCCAGTACAAATGCCGCCGTAAACGGCCAGCAGGACAAACTCGCGGATGTGTTCGCGCGCATCCGGCAGCTGCATCTGAAACTCGACGCCAGTCTCCGCGGAAGTGAGCGCCTCGAACAAGGGGCCTTTCGAGGGCGCGGGATTGGCGTCGGCGTAGGGCTGTCCCGTGATCTGGTCCGGCGGCCCGACCGCGGCGTCTTGGGCCGCGACCGTCGACGCCATGGCCAATGTCAAACAAAGCGGTCGCAGCTGTAAACGAGCTAAGGCGATGATCTTCATATTGCATGCACGGCGCAGCATCGCCGCGCTTGTGCCACGGAGTAGCCGTCGGCCGGCCTGGACTTTGGCGGCGCATAAAAGCGCCCTCTCCTTGCGGAGAGGGCGCCCCTGCCGCTTCTATCTCTGGGCTCCGGCGCTGCCCCTTCGTCGCCGGGCCCTCAATGTCGCGGCCCCAAGTGCGCAGATTGTCACGAGCCCGGCCGGCTCCGGCACGGCTTCCGCCGGACCGATCGTTACATACTGGACGACCCCTTCGGTCAGTCCGGACTCGCCGGCGATGCCAAATTGGAACGTGAGATCCTGAGCGCCGCCCGTGCGGAAGGCGTTCCCGAGGCTGAGCTGCTCATTGACGCTCAACCTCGATGTGTTGTTGAGGAACAGCTCCACCAGCAGGTTATCGCTCGCGACTGCCTCGTCCCAGCTATCGCCTTCGCCCGGCGCCTGTCCAACCTGCCGTTGCCACCTCAGGAAATCCTGACCATCGACGTCGCCATCTTGGTCGGAATCGCCTTGGGCCTTCGTAGTACCAGTGCCGAAGCCCGCTTTCCACGCGGCAAGATCGTCGCTGTTGACGCCGCCGCTATTGTTAAAGTCGGCCGCCAGGCCCGCGTCGACGCCCTGATCGCTCAGGCTGTTCCAAGTGGTCGCGTTGAGGCGGCCGCCCGGGCTAGCGATTTCGTAATAATCGACGTCGATCGCACCAGTGGCCAGGTTCTTGATCGCGGCTGCACCGGTCACTGTGTTGACGATCAGCGTTGGGAGGGGCACAGGCACAGGGCCGATGTCAAAATTGGCCTGAACTTCCGCGAGAGGGAGCGCATGGTCGTAAATATTGAATTCATTGTAGGCGCCGTCGAAGGCGGGGTCGCCCCACTGCGCACGGCCGAGCCAGTTATCATGGTCGCCGAGGTTGTTCAAATCGAGGAGCGGGTTGATCGCTCTGGAGCCCGCGACATCGGGCGCGCCGGGAAGGATCTCGTTGCGATCGAGGTACAAATGCATCGTCCCGCCCGGGTTGACACCGCCGTCGGTGTCGTTTTTGTCCCAGACCGCCACGACATGGTGCTGCACGCCGATGGGTAAGGCGGGAGCCGTTGGCCCGCCCAGGCCGAACGTCGTCTCGGTTTGGTCGTCGGCGGCATCGGACGGATTGTAGTTGTTCGACATCTCCACGCCTTGATTAAGCCGGCCTGAGTTTGACGTGACATAGATGAAACTGGCATTACCGTTATCTGCAACATTCTCGCCGCCCGGCGGTACCGCGAGTGTAGGCCCGGCGAAATCGCCGAGCCGCTGCCAGGTGCGGGCCTCGGAAACCGTGAACCACCACTCGAGAGACAGTGCGCCACTGGTGCCCGATTGGGCGGCGCCCTGAATAATCAGGTTCGGCAAGTCGAGATAGGCGTTGTCGCCGGGGTTCCCCCCGTCATTGCCTGACAGGTCAAGCTTGCCGGCCGCCGTAAACGAGTGGTTAGGCGTGCCAGGGTCGACCATGACGCCATGGGCCGTGCCCACGGAATCGTTCGCGTTGCCACTGTTAAAAGTGTAGCGGTGCACAACGACGGCGTGCGCCGGCGGCGCCGCGACTGCCAAGAGCGTAACGCCGACCGCCAGGAGCCTTACCCGTCGAGTCAATGAGGAATTCATCTGGTCGTTTCTCCGTGCATTTCCCGTCGGTGCGGGGTTGACTGTTTGGAAACAAGAGAAAAACGCCGGATCCCGTCAGAGGGGGCCGATTTCAAGCCCCGCGCCGGCGTCGGACGAGGCTCAGGGCGGCAGCCAGCGCAACGAGCGTTGCACTGGACGGCTCGGGAATCGCGCCCGCCAATGCCGTCAGTGCGCCCACGCCGTTGACCGCGTCGTAATCCCTCTTGAATATTCGGAAGTCCCCGAAGTCATTATCCTGGTCGCCGTCGAGGTCGCCCAACGGGTACGACTGGGTATCGACGAGCATCGGATCAATCGGATCGCGATGGTTGTCGCGAAAGATGAGGTAATCGGCCGAGTTGATCGAGCCGTCGAAGTTCAGATCGCTCCGCCGCCAGGGCACGCCGGCGCCGCCGGTGAACGTGACGTTCGCGGGCAGTTCGACGATGGCGCCGCCGGCCAGCTGCACCTGCATGATCACTGAGACATCCTCGAGATAGTACTTCCGCCACAGTCGCTGGCCGGCGTCATTGATTGGCAGGGGGGTCGCGCCCAGCGGGCCGCCGTCGAAGTTGCCCACACCGCTGTTCTGTGCGGCCTCTTCGAGAACAGTGGGCGAGGCGGGCTCAATGGTCCCGGCCTGCCAGACGTCATCGGCGTCGAACGACCCGTTGCCTCCGTTGAACGGCGCGTCGAGCCGACCGGCGATCTCGGCCCAGTTTTCGGGAATCAGCGTGCCGGCGTTTGACCTGACCGTGTAGCCCATCAGCCGCAGCGTTCCATTGGGACTGGCCAACGTGATGGCGCCGGTGTCGCGGTTAACCGTGGCAGCCGGGAGTATTGTTCCGCCAATGGGACCAGTGGAAAAATTGGTTGCGACCTCGCTCTGACTTAACGCGTGATCGTAAATGCTGAATTCGTTGTACAGGCCGTCAAAGATGGGGTCGCCCCACTGCGAGCGGCCGAGCCAATTGTTGACGTCGGGGAGCGTATTGAGGTCCAGGAGCGGGTCGATCGAGCCTGTAGCGACGGGCACGCCCTGGAGATAGAGGTTCATCGTTCCGCCCGGATTCGCGCCGCCGCTGGTATTGTTCTTGTCGTACACCGCGACGATGTGCTGCTGGGCGCCGATCGGGAACGGCCCCGTGAGGCCGGCGGGCCGTTCGCCAGCCGTCGATAATTTACTGATCATCGCCAGGCCGTTGGAGAAGCCACCCGAATTCACCGTGACCATCAGGTAGCTGGTATTGGAGCCCGAATTGGACGTGTCTTCGCCGTCGTTCGACGTGCCGAAGTCGCCAACGCGCTGCCAGGTCCGTTGGGTGGCGAGGGTCAGCCAGAATTCAAAGCTGAGGGCGCCGCTGGTCCCCGACGTGGCGGCCGCCGAGACAGTGCCGTTGGGTAAGTTGACGTAGGCGTCCTCCAAAATGGCGTTGGACCCTTCTCCGGCGTTGCCCGTCAGGACGAGCATGTTGTTGAGATACTGGTGCGTCTGCGCGCCGCCGTCGACGACGACGCCGTTCGCTGTGCCGACCGAGTCGTTGGCGTTGCCGTCGAACGTGTACCGATGCTTGACAGCCGCGTGGGCCGCTTGGGGCATGAGCGCGGCCGCGATGACGGCGGTAATCGCTGTGAGGCTCGTCCATCGTGAGGAAAAGGAAGTCATCTGATGATCACTCCGTATTTGACCGCTGACGTTGGCGTATGTTGATGGCCCGTGGCGAACCTGGCGCCGCCACACAACTAACGAGTCCTACATCTCGGCGCCGGCGAGGCCGCACGCGGCCGCGACTTGGGCGCCAATTATCGGCTTGAGACAAGAAGTGCACGCTCGGGCCCTCAATCCAGGGGGTCTGATCATGAAGGTCTCCTCGGAGCGAGTGAATTATCTGCTGGTCGCAACGCGCGCGGTCGATTTCACTGACAAACGAGGAGTTGCCTCTGGCTCCACGCGTGCACCAAGCTACCGACCGACGTTAATCGGCGTGAGGTTCTGCGAGCGAACCCCGTCGCCCATGGGCGACGGATATCCCTGCTTCCCCCGCCACGTCTCCTCGTTCACGACAAGAGTCTGACAAGAGTCTCAATAGCCTAGGCTGCGCTCGACTCCGCGCGTCTGATGCAGCCCGGCGCCAACTTCAAACAGCGTAGGTCAAGACAGCACGACGTTGACGCCTCGACGATCCCTGTTTTCAATGTGATCGTCGCGTCTGCACCACGCCATGACGATCCTTGACCAATTCATGGCTATTCTTGACTTAGCTCTCAGCGTGCCGCGATGCGCAAATCAACCGCCAATCGAGAGGAACCGGGGTTCTTCTCGTCACAAGTAACGGCCGCCAGGCGGTTCTATCTCGGCCTGAACGCGCGCCGGCGAATGCGACTTGCCGTCACCTCTGGCGGCTTTGAACGGTGCGACGCCGACTATCTTATTGACCGGCGCCATCGAGCGTACGTCGACGCCACCATCTCTGTAATCCGACCGGAGCCCTTGATTTGGGCATCGATCCGCTTTTTAATACGTATACGTACTAACTGACGGCGACTCCATGGCGACGATCCATTATTTAGTGTGATCGTCGCCCTCGCCGCTCGCCATGACGATCCTTGACCAATACATGGCTATTCTTGACTTTGCCGAAGGCGTGCCGCGATGCGCAAGTCAACCGCCAATCGAGAGGAACCGGCGTTCTTCTCGTCACAGGTAACGGCTGCCAAGCGGTTCTATCTCGGCCTGAACGCGCGCCAGCGAGTGCGACTTGCCGTCACCTCTGGCGGCTTTGAACGGTGCGACGCCGACTATCTTATTGACCGACCGAGTTTTCCCGATTTGTGCGTGGAATTTGTCCTCAACGGCCGGGGCTGGTTGTGTCTCGCCGGTCGCCAAGTCGAAATGGAGTCCGGAGTAATATTTAGTTATGGCCCAGGCGTTTCGCAGAGAATCACTGCAGATCCCCTGGACCCGCCGGAGAAATACTTCATCGATTTCAATGGAAGAGACGCTCGTCGCCTGATGTGCAAGTGCAACTTGACGCCAGGGACATGCAGGCACATCGCAGCGCCTCATGAGATCGCGCGTATTCTTGATGACCTCGTAAGAGACGGCGTTCGCGGCGGGCCATTTGTGGCCGAGCTGTGCAGCGCCATGCTTGAGTATTTGCTGTTCAAGATCGTCGCATCGCCGGACATTGAGAAGACCCAATCCGCCGCGTACGCAACCTTCATCAAGTGCAAGGAATGGATCGAAGCATACTACCTGCGAGTCCATACGCTTCGAGACATCGCCAGAGCTACGCACGTTGACGAGGCTTACTTATGTCGGCTATTCCGGCGATATGACCATCAGTCGCCGCATGAGCTTGTTACGCGACTGAGAATGAACAAGGCTGTCGAATTACTTAACGACCCTAGGTTGCTCGTCAAACAGGTGGCGGCTGAGGTCGGGTACCCAGACCCGTTTCATTTTTCGCGAACCTTCAAGAAGACGTTTGGCGTGTCGCCGAAAGGTCTTCGCAGCTACAGAAGTTAGGAAGTCATAATTGCTGCGAGGAGGAATGACGCCGAGCGCCAAATGGCGAGCCGACCGATGCGCCTTCGAGCCCGCTCGCGCCGACGGCGTTCCATCTTTCCCAGCGCAGTGCTTTTCGCGCAGTGACCTATGCTCTAGTCACGCGCCGTCCAGCGAACGTCGACGCCGCCATGTCTGTAATCCGAGCCGAGGCCTTGACTTGGGCGTCGATCGGCTTTGTAATACGTATACGTACTAACTGACGGCGACTCCATGGCGACGGGACGAGACATTGCGCGAGGTCTGCGGGCGGCCTACATGTTGATGCATCGCCAAACCCAGGCGCTGCTGTCCAACTACGACTTCACGCCGGTCCAGTTCGTGCTCCTGGGGCTCTTAAGCACCGAAGACGGAATCACTCAGCAAGAGCTGACCCGCCGAGCTTCGTCCGATCCGAATACCATCAGGGGAACGCTCCTGCTCTTGGAGCGGGTGGGCATGGTCGTTCGGAGATCGCACAAAACGGATCGACGGGCAAAGAAGATCCACCTGACGGAGAAGGGTCGGCGAACCCACGCGAAGCTATCCGCTGTGCTTAAACCCTTGCAGGAGGCGCTGCTTTCTCCTTTCACCGCCAAAGAAGCGGAAACTTTAGTGGCCCATCTGAGTCGCATCGCCGAGGCGATGAGGCGGTGGGAGCAGGGTTAAGCGCCCAAGACCTTTCCCGCGGGGGGAATTCGATGACAGATGACGGCACGGCCAGAGTTAACGAGCGTTTGGATTGGCGGACGGCTACGTTTCCAAGTGAGCGTCTCGTCGATGGCTACCTTCGCCGTCCTTTCGCGTAGGGGGCCAGTTTCCAACGACGCCCGAGGCACTTGTCGAACCGTAAGAACGAAATCCAGCAGCGGCTTCCACATTGCCATGGATTATTCCGCCCGACAAATTCGAGACGAGCGCAACGAGGCGCACCAGCGCAGGAAGTTCGCGGATCAGGAACTACGAACTGCCGAGCAAGGCATCAATAAGTACTCGGGTTTTCCGATGGAGCCGCCGGCGGCAAGCGACGAAGGCGGCGAGCTCATGATCAGGCGTGCCATGGATGCATGGGCCGCGGCGACGCGCAACTTCGCCGAAGCAGCGCGGGATTTCATGTCTGCGACGGACGAGCTTAACGTATTGGGGATCTCGTAAGGGGCATGACGGTCGACTTCACCTCATTGCGGGCCTCATGACTTTGACGCCTAACTTTTCCTCCTCGAGGTCGGTCATGTCACTGAACGGCAAAACCAAGCGTGCGACGCTGTGCTTCGGGAGTTGGGTCGTGCTGACCGCGTGCGCCGCGGGACAACCCGCTGCGACGACGCCCGCGGCAGCCGACGCGACGACTGCGTCGCCAATCGCGGCGCCGCTGAAGTGGGCGGCCAGCGGCATCCTGGTCGGTCCAGTGTCCGACGACAATCACGAGATTGTCTCGGTCAAAGATCCGTCCATCGTTCGCTACAACGACATGTGGCATATCTACGCGACCACGGCTAACAATCAGGGCAACTGGAGCATCGTGTACCTAACCTTCAAGGATTGGTCGGAAGCCGCCCAGGCCAAGCCATACTACGTCGACCAGAATCCCGGCTTGCGCGGCTACCACTGTGCTCCGCAAGTTTTTTACTTTCGCCCGCACAAGAAGTGGTACCTGATCTATCAATCGCAACATCCCCAGTACTCGACGGCGGACGACCTTTCTAAGCCGGAAACCTGGACGCGGCCGGAGAACTTCTTCGCCTCCAACCCGTCGCACATGCCGCGGCTGCCGATTGACTATTGGATCATATGCGATGAGACGCACGCCTATTTGTTCTTCACCGGCGACAATGGTCGGGTCTACCGCAGTCGCACGACGTTGGAGGATTTCCCCAAGGGGATGAGCGAGCCCGAGACGATTATCAGCGAGACCCGCGAGACCGTTTTCGAAGGGAGTATGACCTACAAGCTCAAAGGAACGGACAAGTACTTGACGCTGGTCGAGGGCTTGGGCCCCAGCCGCTATTACCGGGCGTATCTTGCCAATCGATTGGACGGCCAGTGGACGCCGATCCCGGGCGCCGACACGTATGGAAACCCGTTTGCGGGAATCAACAACGTGACGTTCGCCGCGGGTATAGATCCTTGGACCCGCGACATCAGCCACGGCGAACTAATTCGCGACGGATACGACGAAACGCTGACCGTCGATCCCAAGAATTTGCAGATGCTCTTCCAAGGGCGCGATCCTGACAGCGGCGGTCCGTATCACGGCCTGCCGTATCGGCTCGGCCTCTTGACGCTGGATAAGGCTGCGAATTGACCCGAGGCCAGGTGGCCCAGCGGTAACTTCGGCTTTCGGACGATCCCCAACGTGCTCTCGCCCACGACGTGGCGGGCATGCCCGTTGCGGCTACCACCTAATTTCCTCAATTCTTTCACCTTCTCCGGAGGGCTCCTGTCATGGTGCGGCGCGAATTGACGTTCGCTTGGTTATTGCCACTCGCAGGCGCTGGCTACGTTTTTGCTCAGGAAACAGCCCTCCCGGATGCCCCGTCGGTCGCCGCGCAACAATCTGCAGTCGAGCGAGACGGCGATGAAGGTCGCCCTCCACAGCGCCCGGAGCGCCGTGGTCGCGGCGGCTTTGGGGGCCCGATTGAGCTCGGCCCCGACGATAAGCCGGCGTTCGACGACCCGCCTGCCGACTTCAAAGTCGTCCGCGACGACATTTCCCACGGCCAGCTGGAGATGATCGAGTACGACTCGAAGACAGTCGGCACGCGCCGTAAGATGAACATCTACACGCCGCCCGGATACACGTCCGACACGAAGTATCCAGTGCTCTACCTGCTGCACGGCATCGGCGGCGACGAGACGGAATGGCAGCGTCTGTGCCAGCCGGAGGTGATTCTGGACAATTTGATCGCGGACGGCCAAGCCGTGCCGATGATCGTGGTCATGCCCAACGGCCGGGCGCAAAAGAACGATCGGGCCGAGGGCAACGTCTTTGCGTCGGCGCCGGCGTTCGAGAAGTTCGAAGACGATCTGTTGAGGGACGTGATACCGACAATTGAATCGCGCTATTCCGTCATCGCGGACCGCGAAGATCGTGCTCTGGCGGGTCTATCGATGGGCGGCGGCCAGTCGCTCAATTTCGGGCTGGCCCACCTCGATACGTTCGCCTGGGTCGGCGGCTTCTCCTCGGCGCCCAATACCAAACTGTCCGCCGAACTGGTTCCCGATCCGGCCGCTGCCCGCGAGCAACTCAAACTCCTGTGGCTGGGCTGCGGAGACAAGGACGGCCTGATCCGTATCAGTCAGCGCGTCCACGCGTACTTGAAGGAACAGGACGTGCCCCATATCTGGCACGTCGACGGCCATGGCCACGACGGCACGGAGTGGAGTAAGAATTTGTACCTGTTTGCCCAGCGGATTTTCCAGTGACTCAACCGCAGCGCCCTATTCGTAGGGCGTCGCGCGTCTCCCTCGTCCGTGGCGACTATTTTCAACTCGATGCCTGCGCGGGCCGGTTTGTCGTTCGAATGACGACGCCTTCTTGCCAACGTCAAAAAGCACGAGAGGGCAATCACGAACAAACAGATTTTCGATGGGGAATTACGGATCGGATGGTTTGGCCGCATTGGAGGGAGGTGCATGTTGAAAATCGCAATACTAGGCCTTGCAATAATGGCGGCATCTCCCTCCGTAGTGCAGACAGACGAGCCAGTGGCGGACGATTTCGCGCCGTCGACCTTGAATCAACCCGGCCAGGAATACCCCCAGGTCAACTCCCAGCGCTATGCGCGGTTTCGCATCGAAGCGCCCAAGGCCAAGAGCGTCCGCGTAAGCCTGGGCGGAATCGAGCGGGGCGGATTCGCTCTGACCAAAGGTGAGGACGGCGTCTGGAACGGGGTCACTCAAAAGCCGCTCGACGAAGGCTTCCACTATTACCACCTCACCGTCGACGGCGGCACATTCAACGATCCCGGAGCCTTGAACTTCTATGGCTCGACGCGGTGGGAAAGCGGCATCGAAATTCCCGCCCACGACCAGGACTTCTACGCCCTCAAGGACGTTCCGCACGGTCGCGTCGAGCAGATCCTCTTCTCCTCGCGGAGCACGGACACTGTCCGTCGCGCGTACGTCTACACCCCGCCGGGTTACGTCGAGGATCCGAACAAGCGTTACCCTGTCCTCTACCTCCAGCACGGCTGGGGCGAGGACGAAACGGCCTGGAGCAGCCAAGGCTGTGCGAACCTGATCCTGGACAACCTCATTGCCGAGAGGAAGATCAAGGCCTTCCTCGTCATCATGACCTACGGCATGACGAACGAAATCCGGTTCGGCGGTCTCAGGAACTTCAAGATCGAGCCCTTCGAGACCGTCCTCGTCGGCGAGTTGATACCCTACGTCGACGCACACTTCCGCACGCTATCAGACCAGCCGAATCGAGCCATGGCCGGCCTTTCAATGGGCGGTATGGAGACCAAGATGATCACGCTGCGAAACCTCGACAAATTCTCCCACATCGGCCTCTTCAGCGGAGGCGTCATTACGCCGGAAGACGTCGAAAAGACCGAGGGATTCACAGACAAGATCAAACTAGTGTTCTGCAGCTGCGGCAGTCGCGAAAACCCCGACCGCATCAGGGCCAACCACGAAGCCCTCGACAAGGCGAGTGTCGAGAATGTCGCGTACATTTCGCCGGACACAGCTCACGAATTCCTGACCTGGCGGCGAAGCTTAAAGGAGTTCGCGCCGCTGCTGTTCCGTGAATCGTTCCGTGACTGAACCGGTCGTTGGCAGTCGAGGTGGCCTCGATCGAATCTTCCGGACAGCTCAGCTCGTCTCACGCGTTGCGAATTGACGCGTACTCGGTAGTGGTCGCGAGGGGAATTAATTGCGCGGGCTCGCCGCCGCTGGGTATGAAACGATACGATCCGCGTTGGACCTTATGGTTAGCCGACGGTGCGCCAGTCGTTTCCCTCGGCGTCGCCGATTGCGATGTCGTTGGGTGAGTTGTAGAGACTCGAATCACCGTTGGCATACGCGACCCACGCGGCGGCCTCTTTGGGCTGGCCGCCCATCGTATTGCCTAAGCTCGAGCCAAAGTTGACCGTCACCATCCCCTGTGTGCCGGACAGATCGAGGATCTGCGCAAACCGCCCGAAATGCGCCTGCGAGGCGACGTACCCGCCCGGCGGTGAAGTGTGAGTGCTCCAGTGGTAGATGTCTGAGTAGCTGCTGCCGGGGTAGCGGAGCATTTGCACACCAGATTCGACGACACGCCCCGGCAACGCACCATTGCCGAACTGATTGGCGTAGACCGAGGTGTGAAGCCCGATTCCGCCGTTCGGCATGACTGCCGTCACGGTCGCGGCATCGACGTTGACCGTGACCTGGGCGCGAGCGCTTGCCGCAGTCAGCGCGCATATCGCCGCTGTGAATCCGAGAAGCTGCCTCATCCTCACCTGCCTTCCGTTGTTAGGTTTTCTCGAGGAGTGTGCCGGTCTAGTTGTCGCCGCTCAAGCTGCTGCTGGCATTGGACGCGACGTCGGCCGAGGCGCCGCCAGGACGACTCGCGAGAATGACAAGCCTTCCAGCCGTCACGCCCGGCGAATTCGCGGTGAGGATGACTTCGCCAGCATCGCCAGTTGATTGAACGATGACCTGCGCGAGTCCATTGAACAGACTGCGCTTCCACGCCGACCGGGGCCTGACGATGCGTAAGACCGCCGGATTGCTGGCGCCGTGACCTCCCTGTCCTCGGCCGCGGCCGCGCTCGGCGGACGACATGGAGACGATTGCGATGATGTTCTTGCCCGCGCGGAGCTGAGTCGTCTCGAAGTCCAATTCGTGGCCAGCCTCGTCGCGACGCACGTTTTGGGCGACGAGCTCGCCGTTAAAGTAGACGGATTGATCGTCGCCGACGCTGCGCAGCAGTAACGTCGCCGTGATTTGGCTCGTGATTTCAGTCAACTCGAGAGCGCCGCGATAAACGGTTGGCTGGCTCGACGACTCGCGATTGCCGCCGTGTCGTCGCTCGCCACGCCCGTCGCCATCGGCAAACGCATCGCGCCAGTCGGAGTCGTCGAAGTCGAAGGCTACCTCGGGACGGTCCTCAACTCCGTCGACCGCCCGCATTTTCCAGGCGACTGGCGGCGTGCTCATGGCCTCCACATACTTGTCCGCCTCATGTGACGACGGATCTCCGTTGCCAACGCCGATTATCCTGCCGGGACCTTCGATCTGGAACGTGATCTCATTTTCGGCGATGGGAGCCATGCGGGCTTCAGCGTCGACGACGCGCACGGTAACGACGACGGCATCAGCACCATCCGCCGTCATTTGCGCGCGATTTGGCGTGAGTTGGACGGCAACCGGCTCGCCAGCCGTCTCCACGCATTCTGAGAGAATCTCCTGGTCCTCGCGAAAGCCGCGCGCGAGGAGTTTGCCCGGCGCATAGTCGACAATCCACTCGAGATGCGAATTCCGCTCTATCGGCTTGCGGCCGAGGCTTTGTCCGTTGAGCAGCAGCTCGACTTCATCGCAGTTGCTGTAGGCCCAGACGCGGATGGGCTGGCCTTCTTTGCCGGCCCAATTCCAGTGCGGCAGAATGTGCAGCACGCGCTCATCGGCCCACCAGGATTGGTAGTAATAAGAGTTGTCCTTGCGAAATCCGCACGTGTCGAGGATGCCAAATTGCGAATTGATCGCGGGCCAGCTGAAGGGCGTCGTCTCGCCGCGATAGTCAAATCCGGTCCAAATGAAGTAGCCCGCAACATATGCGCGGTCTGCGTAATGCTGCCAGCCTTCGTGAGCGAGCGATCCCCACTCGGGCTTGTTTTCATCGTAAGCCGTGAGGTGCTGATGGTCCCGGTCCTCGACGTACACGCCCCGCGTGGAGAACGACGCGCATTCCTCTGTGCCGACCGAGGGCTTGTCGGGGAACTGGGCGTGGTAATCGTCGGTGTTGCCGTGCGTGTGATAGTTGAAGCCCATCACGTCGATAGGGATCGAATAGCCGCGGCCCCAGTTGCCGCTGCTGGCGACGGTGATCCGCCGCGTGGGATCGAGCCGTTGCACCAGGGCCTGCATCGTGATTGCGATGCGCTCGCCTTGGTCACTCCCTTCGATGCCCCACTCCTCGTTGCCAAGCGACCAGAGGATGACGCTCGGATGATTCCGGTCTCGGAGAACAAGCTGCTCAAGCCGATCCAGGTGATAGTCGGTGACGCCCATCAGCCGGTTCTCGTCGAGAATCAACATGCCGAGGCGGTCGCAGGCGTCGAGCAGCTCTGGCGTCGGCGGATTGTGTGAACAGCGAATGGCATTGCAGCCAAATTCCTTAAGTCGCGCCACGCGGAACTCCTGCAGCGCGTCCGGCAACGCCACGCCCACGCCCGCATGATCTTGGTGGTTGTCCGTGCCAAGGATCTGCACGTGCTTGCCATTGAGGAAGAAGCCTTTGTTCGCATCGAAGCGGATCGACCGAATGCCGCACGGCGTCTCGTAACGGTCAACGACTGCGCCGTCGACCGAGATGGTGTTGACCAGCCGGTGCATCGTCGGCGTTTCGAGCGACCAGAGTTGCGGATCGGCGACGGTGATCACGGCGGCGAGCTCGCCCTCTTCGCCGGGCGCGAGCCTGGCGGAGGTCGGCTCAGCCGCGGCGATCTTGTTACCATCGGCGTCGAAGATGGTCTGATCGACGACGAACGATACAGCGTCGGCGCCCTCGTTAATCACCGTCACGCGCGCCGTGACGTCGGCGGCGGCGTCCTTGAGCTCGGCGGTGACGAACGTCCCGTAGCGGGCGACGTGTAGCGGTCCCGTCTTCACGAGCCACACATGGCGGTAGATGCCGGCGCCCTCGTAAAACCAGCCTTCCTCGAGCGAGGCGTCAATCCGCACGACGATCCCGTTCTCGCCGCCGTAGATGAGATACTCGCTGAGATTGTAGGCAAAGCTCGAGTAGCCGCTCGGTTCGCGGCCGAGATAATGGCCGTTGATCCAAACCACCGAGTCGCGGAACACACCGTCGAATTCGATGCTGATTCGGCGGCCGACGTCGGACGCGGGCACGGTGAACCGCTTGCGATACCAGCCCACGCTGTTCTCGGGAAAGTTGCGGCCGAGAGCCTTCGACCCATGGCTGCCGCTGCCGCGACTGTCGAATGGCAGTTCGACGGCCCAATCGTGCGGCAGATCCAACTCGCGCCAACTGCGATCGTCGAAACTCGCCGCCGCGGCCCCTGCCGCCGAGCCGGTCTTGGCAAAGTAGTTGAACGGAAAGCTGTTGGAGGCGTCGAAATCCTTGTCGGGGTCGGTGGCGTGCCCAAACTCAAATCGCCAATCGGCGTCCATTGACGTGCGTTCGCGAGGTAGCGCCGCGGCCGGCGCCGCGAGGGCCAGGACCGGCAAGCAGGAAGCCAGTGCGAGCGCTACCGCCGGCACTCGTGTTGTCATTCGGGTCCCCCTAGCTTTCATAGCGACTCGTCAGCTCGTGATAAAACGACTCGACGCTCTCCGCCGCGAGCTTCGCGTAGCTTTGGGACGGCAAATGTACCTCGAACTGCGCAGATTGCTCGCCCCGCGACGACGACGCTGCCCTTTGTGCCCGCGCTTCGCGCTGCAACCGTCACGCGGCAAAGGCATGAGACATTCGTTGGTCAAGAGATTTCGCAGCGAAGTTGCCTCCCCGTCGAGAAGCGAGACATGAACGGCAATTTCATTGTCCCGGTACGACTCGATGGTGAAGGTGTCAATGTCGTAGGCGAACATCACCACTTCACAGGGGCCGTCCACGCGAACTGGGAGCCCCGCAGTGAGGCTGATCGCGTCGCTGTGACGTCGGGCGCCATTTCAGTCATTCCGCCATCGCCGCCCTCCATTCCAATGGCGGGGCGGCCTCGGCGCTCACGGATGCGAGGCATGGATTGGCTCCACTGGTCTGTTCGATTCGCCTTCGCCGCGCCGGCGGAGTCACCGCAACGAACCGCACGGCTGCAACCGCGATGAGAAAATATGACGGCCCCGGGAACCGACGAAATTTGGTTCGCCAGGACCGTCGAAATTCTCAGTCGATTCTTTGGAAGCAGCTATCTG
This sequence comes from Lacipirellulaceae bacterium, assembly GCA_044867485.1. Classification (GTDB taxonomy): domain Bacteria; phylum Planctomycetota; class Planctomycetia; order Pirellulales; family Lacipirellulaceae; genus Lacipirellula. Next base: position 56,268 of record JBIOVA010000232.1, read on the forward strand.
CGGCGGCGCAACGCGCCCAAGCCAAATCCGCCAAATGCCAGCAGCGCTAGCGACGTCGGCTCTGGGACCTGAATGAGGGAGACTCGGTCAAAGCCGATCCACGAGTTATTCGGATCTGCCACTGCTGCGCCCGTGGGATCGCCAAACTGCCCGCCCGATGAATTCGTGAGGGTGATCCCTAGCGTTTGCCCGTCGGCGGCGGCTGGCGGATCGACGCCAAGTAAGGAATGATTTTGGTAGGGTTCAATCGAGTCGTTGTTTACGGCCAGGCCGAGGTCGAAAAAGCCTTCTGCGAACGTGGTTCCGACCGTCGTGGCCGTTCCGCCGTAGTACAAACGATAGTGCAGCGTCGCATTTGCGGGGCCAGCGAAACCCGGGAGAAACGTGTACAGCGGCCTTGCCGCGAGGCTCAAGTTGAATGTTTGGCCGGCCAGAATTACGTGGGTCGTCGTCTGGCTTGCATGAATGCCGTCGGTGGCGGCGTCACCGGCGTTGCTGAAGGCGCTGTAGATTCCGTCAATGGGATTCCCGGTGGTCTCGACGCCCGAGTCAACGCCGCCAGGCAGAGGGGCGACTCCGCTGAACCAACCCGTGACCGAATCAAAGCCGCTGGTGACTTTTCCAGTCCCCGGCTGCTCGAAGCTGCCGTTGACAAGCAGATTTTGAGCTTGAATCGCGGGCGCGCCGCAAATTCCTAACACGGCGCCGACAAGCAGACTTGACAACCTATTCTGCGGGAAAGCAACTCGACGATTCATGAGACAAGACCTCCTTCAAAGTAGAAACACAAGGAACGACAAGAATTACCCTGCTACCAAACTCTGCCCTCGTATCTTGCTGCACAAGTCGCGGCGGGGTACATGCACGACACATGCACCCCGCCAGCGACAGCGTGCTGCGAACAGCGTCGAAGCCGCTTGCTGCCCCCAGAAAGCGGTACGCTGGTCGCAACTAAAATGCGTGATCCGTGATAGTCCAATCGAAACTTTTGTGTTAGTCCAGTGGAGTCGCGGCGATCCCGTACATAGCTCGACCTTGTCTGCCTTCCGAACCAAGTGGGCCAACATCGCCAAGC
>JBIOVA010000233.1:0-8938 GCA_044867485.1 Lacipirellulaceae bacterium
TTGGCTGCGCTTCCGATGATCTATGTACTTGTACACGTAGTGACGCGCCCCACCCCCAATCGGCCTGCATGGATAAGGACGGAGCCCCCCCAACAACCTCCGTGCCCTCCGTGCCCTCTGTGGTGAATCCGACTTGTAATTGACAAAACCACCCGGCGAAGCCCCCAAACGGGCCACAAACGCCGGAAATTGATTGACAGCTTTGCAGAATCCAGAGAATCATAGGGTATCGGGGCAAACAGCGTGTCGGGGCAAACCTGCGGCCCACCGCGCAGGCGCTATGCGCCCGCCGCCGGCCGCTATCGGCGAAGAGGCAACACATGGCTAGTCATTTCCACGGCGCCCCCGGCGCCGACTTTCGGCAATCCACGCCCCCGGCGCGCGCGCTGACGGACGCCGCCCGCGTGGTCGCAACGGCCGCTCGCGTCTCCGCGGCAATACTCGTCGCGATCGCCCTGCTAGCCGTCGCCTCGGCCCCGGCGCTGGGCGAAGTCACGTCGCTGGGCGACGTCACGCCGGAAGACATCCCCGTCCTCGGCGGCAATGTCCCGAACATCGTCGTCGGCGGCACCGGCATGATGATCAACGACACCGACACCGGGCAGCTGATCATCGACGTGCCCACCGAGACGGACGCGCTCGTCTCCCAGACCGGCATCATCGGCGGCGAGGCCGACAGTTCGGGCCTAGTGCAGATTTTCACGATCGGGTCGGTCTGGAGAATCAATAACCAGCTCACGATCGGCGAATTCGGCCAAGGGACGCTCGAGCTGATCAATGGCGGCCAGTTGTCCGAGAACCCGGACAATCCAGGATCGTCGACGTTCCAAGTCATCATTGGCGAACAACTTGGCTCGCAGGGCTTTGCCAACCTGCGCGGCACCGGTTCGCTCCTCCGCAGCGGCCAACTCATCATCGGCGAGGCCGGCTTCGGCCAGATGCAGCTCACGACTCGCGCGCGGGCCACGACCGTCGGCACAGCCGTGATTGGCGATTTCAATACCGGCAACCAGATCGGTACGGGCTTCGTCACCGTCGACGGGCAATTGACGCGCTGGACCGTCGGGCCGACCACCACCGTGGGTCTTCCCGGGACGCTCGTCGTCGGCCGCGGCGGACGCGGCGTCCTCAACGTCACCAACCAGGGCGAGGTGCGCGTCACCGACGACAGCGGAACCGGCGGCAATCTCACGATTGGCCAGTTGGCCGGGTCCTACGGCGAGGTCAACGTCAGCGATCTGTTCTCCCAACTGTGGTCGTTCGGCACGATCAACATCGGCGCAACCAACAACGCCCGCGGCATCCTGCGGTCCAACAGCGGCGGACTCGTTCGGGCCAATCAGGACATCATCATTGGAGTCGACGGCGTGCTCGAAGTTAGCGGCGGCACCGTGCTTACGCCGGTGGGCATCACCAATAACGGCACCATTCAGACCAGCGTCGGCGGCATCGGACAGATCGACAGCGACGTCCAGAACAACGCCAGCGGCGAGATTCGCGTCGCCGGCACCGTCGACCGCGTCCGCGAACGCCTGATCTTCACTCGCGGCGTCACCAACGAAGGCCTCATCACCTCGATCGGCGGCGAGATGGAATTCCTCACCCTGGTGACCAACGACGCCGCCGGCACCATCGCCGGCCGCGACGCCGTCTACCGCTTCCGCGACGGCTTAACCAATGACGGCATCCTCGGCTTCAGCGTCGGCGACTCCGACGTCTTTGGCACGATCATCAACAACGGCGACATCGCCATCGGCTTCGACACCAACGTCACCTTCTACGACGAAGTCTTCAACAGCGGCTCGATCCAGCTCGCCTCGACCGGCACGGCCATGTTCCTGCAGGACCTGAGCTTTACCTCGACGGCCGCGATGAGCGTGCAGCTCAACGAAGTGGCGAGCGTCACCGACTTCTCGCAGATGCACATCGCCGGACTGACGACGCTCGACGGCACGCTGGCCGTCGAGGCCCTCAGCGGGCTCGATCCGCAACCGGGCGATTCCTACACGATCCTCACTGGCACGAACATCACGGGCACGTTCGACGCGGTGAGTTTCCCGTCGGCGCCCGGGTTGAACTGGCAGATTGAATACAATCCCACGAGCGTCGTGCTCAACTTTCTCGACGTCCCCCCGTTCAACTCGGACTGGAATATGGACGACATCGTGAACGGCGACGATTTGGCGATTTGGCGGGCGAACTTTGGCATGATGGTCCCGCCGGGAACCATGGGCGACGCCGACGGCGACGGCGACGTCGACGGCGCCGATTTCACGATTTGGCAGCGGCAACTGGGCACCGACCCCGTCGCCGCCCCGGCGGCCGGCGCCGTCCCCGAGCCCGCCTCCGCCGCCCTGCTGCTGCTGGTGGCGCTGGCCTTCGCCGCCCGCCGCCGGGTAGAATAGCCGCGGCCAATGGCCCCTCAGGTCAACCTCCGCGCTCGAAATCCGTGTCCACCGGCAAGAAACCACCGCTCGATCTCGCCGTGATGGCGCTGCTGGTTTTCGTCATGGCGCTGGCGGTGTGGCGGATCCGCGCCGGCGGCCCCGGCGGAGCGGCGGCGGTCAAGCTCGGCACGCCCCTGCCAGCCCTCACCGGCGTCGACGGCTGGCTCAACCTCGCTGACGGCGAGTCGTTCGACCCCACGGGCGAACTGCTGGTCGTCGACTGCTGGGCGACCTGGTGCCCGCCCTGCCGCGCCGACCTGCCGCGGATGGCCTTTCTCGCCGCCCGCTACCGCCCGCTGGGAGTGAAGTTTCTCGGCGTCACCCAGGAGACCGCTCGCGATCTGCCGAAAATCCAGGACCTGATCGCCGAGATTTCTGGCTTCGACTGGCCGGTGGCCTACGGCGCCAGTGAATTCGTCCGTCCGCTCAACTTCCAGTACATTCCGACCGTGATTCTCTTCGGCCGCGACGGCCGCGTGGCGTGGTCGGGCAACAGCTCGGACGGCCTCGAACGGGCTCTCGATGAAGCCCTCGCCGCAAGCGGTCAAACGTCGTAGGCGACGTGCGTCACTCAACCACTTCGCGGACATAGGTCACGCGCGGCTGCCGATCGGGCGCCGACAGAAACAGCGCGTAATCCGACGCGTACCGCAGCCGCTCGCGGCGGCGTTCCGGGACCCTGAAATTGTCGCCCTTTTGCAGGATGACGCGGGCCAACGGCATCTCGCCGAACGCCCGCGACCCGGCCGACTCCACCGGATACCAGCCGCCCTCGCCCGCAGCGTCTTCAAGATAGAACTCGGCGTACTGGTGGCCGTCGACCCACACCATGCGGGCCGGGATCTTCTCTGTGCGGCACATCGCCACGAACAGCGCGGCAATCGACTGGCAGTCGCCCTCGCCCTCGGCCAGCGCCTGCACCGACGACTTGTCGACGCCCTCTTTGTACTTCACGTGCTCGATGGCGTAGTCGTATAAGGCCTCGACGCGCTCCCAATCGCCGCTGGCGCCCGTTGCCGGCGGCTTGAGCTTGGCAAGCGCCTCCTTCACGGCCGCGCGAATCTTGGCGTGCTTGACGTCGATGAACGGGCTCCGGCCGAGATACCGCTTGACGGCGACGTCGGGCTTTTTCGGCGCGACAAGCGCTGCCGTCTCCTTCGGCGCGAGCACGGTGCGTGTTCGCACCTCGAACGTGGCGTAGGCGTGGGCGTCCTGCCGCGGCGCCAGCTCCGGAATGTAGATCAACATCTGCCGGACGCCTTCGTCGGTATGCCGAAATTCGACGGACTCGACGTGCGGCGACGAATCTTCCTCGACAAGCTCGACCTCCTGCTCCGCGCACTCCAGCGGAACGGCGACCATGAGGCGAATCTCTTTGACCGTGCCGCCGCGCGCTTCCGCCTTGGCGCCAAAGCGATAACGCGACACGGTCTGCGGGCCGTAGCTCACGGCGGTTGGTCGATCCGTGGCGTTGGCCGCGACGATTTGCGCCGTCGCGGCAGGCGCTGCGGCGGCAAACGCCGACCACAATCCGCACACCAGCAACCCCCACTGTCTACGAACCATCAGAATGCCCTCGGCGCCGTCAGCTTCTGTTCCTGCCTTGAGGATAGCTGACGCCGCGTCGCACGGCGAATTTCGACCGTCGCCCGGCGCCCGCCCGTGGCGCGGGGACCATGAAAAAGACAGAGCCGCCCGCTCCGCGTTCAGGATGGCGCGGTGCGAGCGGCTCTGCTGTCGTGTCGAAATCGATCCGTCCGGTCGTCGGTTAGGGGGTCGGGCCCGGGGAGGCGATCATGCCGCCAGGCGGAATGGTCCCGCTCACGATCGGGACGCCGCTGGCGTCGCAATCGCAGTTAGCGGCGTTCTGCATGTAGCCGCCGAAGTATCCCGAGCTCACGCCTGTGCTGGTCGCACAGGGATCGTATTGCATGCAAGGGTCGCACGGCACGCACATCACTGGCGCTTGCTGTTCGCAGCAGACGTTGGGTTGCATGACGGGCCCCGCCAGGGGGGCGCCCATTGCCACCGGGGCGCTCAGCATGGCCGGCGTCATCACGGTGCCGCACGGCGAACCCTTGGTGAACCAACTCTTGCAGCGGCCGCAGCAGCCGGTGCTCGACGCGGCCAGCGCAGCCGCAGCCAGCAAAATCGTCAGCTTCCTCATGGTCCGTTTCTCCGCTGCACTCGGGCCCGTCGGGACAGGCCGGTGCGCGTGGGGGGAGGGATGGGCGTCGCCGCTTCAGGATGGGCGATCGCGGTGGGGCAAGCAACTGTACCCCACGCTCCGCGATGTGCAAACGCAACGCGCGGTTTTTTTGCAACCACTTCCCGGCGCGGGCGTAGAAAAAATGCTACGTTTGTCCCAGTGAGAAGATGCGCCCTCACGCTGGGCGCCGCCATGGATGTCCGGCTGGCAATGACGGATCGACGCCCTCGCGCAACTTGGCTTCCGCGCCGAGCGCGACCCGCGATTGCTTTCGCGGCCGCGTTCGCCGCCCTCGCGTCCGTCGCACTCGATGCGGCGACCGGCGCCGACGCTCCCCCCAGCGCCATCTTCGCCGCGCCGCCCGCCCCCACGCCCCGCCGCCAGCCGGCGAACGACCAGATCTTGCTCATCAGCACGCGCGCTCTTGGAACCCGCTGCGATCCCGCGGCCATGACCGGGGGCGTGCGATGTCAGCGTCTTGTACACGACGGCGACGGCGCAGGTCGCTGGCAGAACACGACGTGGAACGAGCTGCTCGCCGAATTCGAGACGCCGCTGCCGACCGTCATCTATGTGCACGGCAACCGCGTCGACGCTGGTTTCGACAAATCGCACGGGCTGCAGCTCTATCGCGCGCTCGCCGCCCGCAAACCCGCGCAGACGCCGTTGCGATACGTCATTTGGTCGTGGCCGTCGACGCAGATTCGCGGGCCCGTGAAAGATTACGAGGTGAAGGCCGCTCGCACCAAACCCGTGGGTTGGCAGCTCGCGTGGGCCGTCGACCAGCTCCCGCCCGACGCACCGTTGGCCCTGGTCGGCTACAGTTACGGGGCCCGCGTGGTCACCGGTGCGCTGCACGTTTTGGGCGGCGGGCGATTGAATGAGCTCGCTCTGCCGACCCGCGTCCACGCCGACCGTGCGCCGATCCGCGTCGCGCTGGTGGCCGCCGCAGTCGACGCCCACTGGCTCCGGCCCGACGGATATCATGGCCGCGCCATGACGCAGGTCGAAAGCTTGTTGCTGGTGAACAACCAGCTCGATCCCGCGATGCGGTTCTATCCGATCTCGCCCATCGGGCGACGCGCTGCAGCGTTGGGATTTGCGGGCCTGCGGGGCGGCGACGACGCGGCAAAGATTCGCTCGTTCGACGTGACGGGCGCCGTGGGTCGTCATCACGCGCTTAGCGAATATCTTGCATCATCGGGCCAGGTGGGCCGGGTGCTGGAGGAGATCGTGCAACTGCCGACCACGACGGCGCCTGGCGCGTCCCTGGCCGGTCGCGGCGAACTGGGTCGCGCGCCATAGCGGGCGGCTGGTGCGCGCACCGAGCGCGCCGCATACTGGTGGCATGAACCAGGGACAGGCATATCTCAATGGCCAATGGATTGACGCCAGCGCGTTGTCGATCCCCCTTGACGATTTGGGATTCACGCTCGGCGTCACGATCGTCGAACGGCTGCGCACGTTCAACGGTCAGCCGTTCCGCGTCGACGCCCACGTGCGCCGGTTGCGCCGCTCGTTGGAAATCGTCGGCTGGAACGCCGCGATTGGCGACGAAGTCCACGAGGCGATCGAGTCCTTCGCCAATCGGAACGCCCTCCTGATCGCGCCTGGAGACGATTGGGCCATTGTCGCCTTTGTGACGCCGGGCCGGGCCGCCGACGCCGCCCGACCAACGATTTGCGTGCACGGCTTTCCTTTGCCATTTGCGAACTGGGCCCGCCAATTTACTGAAGGCGCCCGCGTCGCACTCGTCGACGTGCGGCAAGTCCCTGCCAACTGCTGGCCGCCCGAGCTTAAATGCCGCAGCCGGATGCACTACTATCTCGCCGATCGCGAGGCAACTCGACGGTTTCCCGGGTCGCGCGCCCTGCTCCTCGATCAGCGAGGCTTCATCGGCGAAGCGTCCACCGCGAATGTCGCGTTCTATTTCCAAGACCGGGGTCTCGTCGTTCCACGCCTGGACGGCGTCCTGCCGGGCATTAGCCAGAAAGTGCTCTTCGAACTGGCCGACGAACTTGGCATCCCGCGGCGGGAAGCCGACGTCACGCCGAAACAGGCGCTCGCCGCCGACGAAGCGTGTCTTACAAGCACGTCCGTCTGCATCGTGCCGGTTGTTCGCATCGACGGCCAGTCGGTCGACGACGGCGCGCCGGGCCCCGTTTTCCGGCGACTCCTCGCCGCATGGAGCAACCGCGTCGGCATCGATGTCGCAGATCAAGCGCGACGCTTTGCCGCCCGCTGACGCCGATGCTACAACCCCGCGAAGTAGTTCGTCACCGCCACTTCGAGCGTTTCGCGCGTCACGGCGTTCGGCTTCCCGTGGAACTCGCAGTAGTTCTTCACCTGCCGCAATAGATCGCGCGGATGGCAGTATCGCAGCGGTCGGTGTACCGCCTTGTAGTGGTGCTCGAGCAGCCGCGTGATCGCATCCGCATCGCAAATGGCGCCCGCCTTGTTCGCCAATTCCGTGAACAGATCGATGAACTCCCGTTCGTCGGGCCCGTGCACCTCGATTTTGTAGGGAATCCGCCGTAAGAACGCCTCGTCGACCAGCTCCTTCGGCTCAAGATTCGTCGAGAAGACCAACAGCAAGTCGAACGGCGCCGATACTTGGCGACCGCTGGGCAGGTTGAGGAAGTCGCGCTGCTTCTCCATCGGCACGATCAATCGGTTCAGCAACTCGGATGTCGGCATCCGCTGCCGGCCGAAATCGTCGACGACGAGCGCCCCGCAGTTGGCGCGCAATTGCACCGGCGCCTCGCAAATGCCCGTCGCCTCGTTCACCTGTAAGTCCATTTGCGACATCGACAACTCGCCGCCCACCACAATCGTCGGCCGGTGGATCAGCACCCAGCGACGGTCATACGACAGCCCCTCGAGTTGCGACGGCTCGGCCGGACGATGGCTGCGCGGGTCAAACAGCCGCACCAGCTCGCCGTCGATGTTGATCGTGTAGGGAATCCACACATACTCGCCGAACGCCTCGACGGCGAGCTCCGAGATGCTCGTCTTGCCGTTGCCCGGAGGGCCGTACAGGAACAGCCCGCGGCCGTCGTTGAGGGCCTGGCCCAACTGACCCATCAGCGTCGGCGACATACGGAAATCGCGGAACGTGCCCCGCAGGTTGTCGAGCGACAGCTTGCTCTTGGCGAGCGACTGGGCCTCGACGGATTTCACGTAATCCTCGAGCCGCACCGGCGCCACGTCGGCATAGCTATTCTGCTTGGCCAGGCGGTTGGCCCGGTCCATGCCCGCCTCGGTCAGCTGGAATGCGTAATCTTCGATCCCCGCCGAGCCCTTAATGGCCACCAAGAGCTCGGCCCGCACCCGCTCCAGGGCCTCCATCACCAATTGCCGCGGCAAATGCAATTGCTCCGACGCGCTACGACCGGTCGACGTGCCGCGGAACAACAGCAGCTTGAGCACGAGCCGTTCCACGTCGCCGTCAGTCAGCCCCGCCTCGCCGAGCGTATGCGGCTCGGGCGGCAGGAACTTGGGTCGCGTCGGCGCCTTCGGCGCGGCGGCGGCCGCGGCGCGCACCAGTCCCGAGAGCGTCGGCGTCGACGACGGCATCTGCGGCGCTGGCGTCACGGCGGTGGCCGGCGGCGGCGTCACCATCACCGCTTCGCGCGGATTGGCCAACACGGTTGCGGAGTTACGGGCCGAGAAGCCAGCTGGCAGCGGGAATTGCTCAAGGCTCATGGTTCTGACTCAATGGTGGGAATCGCCTGATCGAAAGCACGCCATATCGTCAGCGCAACCACCGCGTCCAATCCTCGCCCGCGTGTCGTGCGCATACCGCTCCGCCGACTCAACTTTAGTCCGAAATACGTGGCGAAAACGCCACATCGCGGGGCGGCCCTGGACCAAATGCCCCGGCGCACACGGTTGCGGCGGCTCGCCCCGGAGGCCTACCCCATCGACGCCCGCCTCGACTAAAATTCCGATTCCCGCGTTCCGAACTCCCCCGAGCCACTATGTTCGAAGCTCTCCAAAACGGCCTGACCGGCGCCTTCAAAGCCCTCCGCGGTCAGGGCACGCTTTCCGATAGCAACATGCGCGACGGGCTGAAGCTCGTCGAAAAGTCGCTGCTCGAGGCCGACGTCAGTTTCCCCGTGGTCCGCGCCTTCATGCAGCGCGTGACCGACGAAGCGGTCGGCGAAAAGGTTCTCAAGTCGCTCAACCCCAGCCAGCAGGTCGTGGGCATCGTCTACCAGGCGCTGGTGGATTTGATGGGCCCGGTCGACCACTCGCTCCACCTCAAGGGCAAGGGCGACGT
>JBIOVA010000234.1:0-2272 GCA_044867485.1 Lacipirellulaceae bacterium
GGCGCCACGAACACGCTCCGCACTGCTGGACAAGCCAGCAGTGGCACCCCATACTCCGCCCATGATCCAGGTCGACGCCACGTTGACGCCCGCTGAGTTGTTGCCCGCGTGCCAGCGGCTGTGGGCGTTGGCGGCGCCCAAGATTCGCCGCATCGCACAGAAATTCGCCCACGGCGCCCCGTCGCCGGTCATCACCCGCGCCGAGCGGTACGAGCCGCAAGGCTGGACCGAGTGGACCCGCGGGTTTCAGTACGGCGCGGCGCTCCTGACGTTCGACGCCACGGGCGACGAGTCGCTGCTGGCGATCGGCCGCGAGGGGACGCGCCGCGACATGGTTTCGCACGTCACGCACTTTGGCGTGCATGACCACGGGTTCAACAACGTCAGCACCTACGGCAACATGCGGCGGCTGATCCTCGAAGGTCGGCTGCCGCAGGAGGCCGACCAACTCGCGTACTACGACTTGGCCCTGCAGGCGTCCTCGGCGGTCCAGGCGGCGCGGTGGAGCCGCATCGCCGACGGAGGCGGCTACATCTATTCCTTCAACGGTCCGCATTCGCTGTTCAGCGATACGGTGCGCAGCCTCCGCGTGCTCGCTCTCGGCCACTTGTTGGGCCATCGCGTGCAGGGCGAAAACGACGCGGCGATCGACTTGCTCGAGCGGCTGGTTAAGCACGCCCGGGCCACCGCGGAATTCAACGTGTACTACGGCGAAGGTCGCGACGCCTACGACCTGCGCGGTCGCGTGGTCCACGAGAGCATCTTCAACGCCAACGACGGACGCTACCGCTCGCCGAGCACGCAGCAAGGATACTCGCCGTTCACGACCTGGACCCGTGGCCTGGCATGGGCGATGTTGGGCTTTGCTGAGCAGCTTGAATTCATCGACGCGCTGGCCGACGCCGAGTTGGAGCCGCACGGCGGACGCGGCGCGGTGGAGTCGATGATGCTGCGCGCGGCACGGGCCACGTGCGACTTCTACATCGAGCACACGCCCACCGACGGCGTGCCGTACTGGGACACAGGGGCGCCGGGCTTGGTGCATCTGGGCGACTATCTCGCGCGGCCCGCCGATCCCTTCAACGAGCACGAGCCGGTCGACAGCTCCGCCGCGGCGATTGCCAGCCAGGGGTTGTTGCGACTCGGGCGACGGCTCACGGCCGCGGGCGACGCTCAACACGGCGAGCGCTACTGGGCGGCGGGGCTTACGACGCTCCGCGCACTGCTGGCCGCGCCGTACCTTGCGGAAAAGACAGGCCACGACGGGCTGCTGCTGCATACGATTTATCATCGCCCCCGCGGCTGGGACTTCACGCCGCCGGGTGCCGCCGTTCCCCGCGGCGAGGCCTGCATGTGGGGCGACTATCACCTGCTGGAAGCGGCGCTGTACGTCGAGCGCATCGCCCGGCAGCAGCCCTACTACGCCTTCTTCCTGCCGCGTGCGACAATGTAGGCGATGGCCTCTCCCACCAACAAAACGGCGTTCGTTACCGGCGGCAGCCGCGGCATTGGCTTCGGGATTGCCCGTGCGCTGGCCGCCGACGGCTGGCGGCTGGCTATCAACGGCATGCGGCCTGAGAGCGACGTGCGCGCGGCGATCCACGAGCTGCGGCAGAGCGTTCCCACGAGCTACTGTCAGGGCGACGTCTCCCTGGCCGCGGATCGGGCGACGTGTCTGGAAAGAATTCGAGCCGAGTTTGGCCGGCTCGATCTGCTGGTGAACAATGCCGGCATCGCCCCGCCGGTGCGCGAGGACATCCTGACCGCGGGTGAGGAGTCGTTCGACAAGGTGCTGGCCGTCAACCTCAAGGGGCCGTATTTTCTCACGCAATCCGTGGCCCGGTGGATGGTCGAGCAGCGCGCGAGCAACGCGGCGTTCGACGGCTGCATCGTCAACATTTCGTCGGTGTCGGCGGAGTTGGCGTCGACCAACCGCGGCGATTACTGCCTGTCCCGCGCGGGCACGAGCATGGCCACCAAGCTGTGGGCCGTGCGGCTGGCGGAGTATGGGGTCCGAGTTTACGAGATCCGTCCAGGAATTGTTGCCACCGACATGACGGCGGGCGTCAAGGAAAAATACGATAAGATGATCGCCGAGGGGCTTACGCTCCAGCGGCGGTGGGGCCAGCCGGATGACGTGGGCCGAGCCGTTGCGGCGCTGGCTCGCGGCGAGTTTCCGTACGCGACCGGCCAGGTTGTGAACATCGACGGCGGGATGATGATTGGCAGACTTTAAACACGGGTGCTTGACGATTGGGGTTAGCCGCGACGC
>JBIOVA010000235.1:0-45989 GCA_044867485.1 Lacipirellulaceae bacterium
TCGCGCGCGTGGTGCTGCCGGCGCTCTTCCCCGCCTGGGTGACGGGTTTCGCCCTCGCGTTCGCGCGCGGCCTCGGCGAGTACGGCTCGGTCGTGTTCATCGCCGGCAACGCCTTCATGCGGACCGAGATCACCTCCTATTTGATCATCCAAAAACTTGACCAGTTCGACGTGCCCGGCGCCACGGCCATTGCGGTGGTCATGCTGCTGGCGTCGTTCGTGCTGCTGCTGGCCATCAACCTGGTGCAGCACTACACGGGTCGCCGTTACCAGGGGGCGCTCTAACCATGGCCACGGCCGCCGTACTCCCGCACGCGACCGCCGACAGCCTCTGGGGCAGCGGCACGACCCCGCGCCTGCGGGCCGCCACCGAAGAGCGGCCGTGGGTGCGGTGGTCGTGCATCATCACCACGTTCGGCTTCCTCGGGTTGCTGCTGGTTGTGCCGTTGGCCTCGGTGTTCGTCGAGGCGTTCCGCCAAGGCGTCGCGGCGTACTTCGACAGCTTCAAGGATCCCAACGCTTGGTCCGCGATCAGGCTCACGCTCATCGCCGCCGGGGTGAGCGTGCCGCTGAACCTCGCATTCGGGCTCGCCGCCGCGTGGGCGATCACCAAGTTCAATTTCCACGGCAAGAGCCTGCTGATCACGCTCATCGACCTGCCGTTCGCGATCTCGCCAGTCATTTCCGGGCTGATCTTCGTGCTCGTCTTCGGCGCCCAAGGTTGGCTCGGCCCCTGGCTTCGGGAGCACGACTTCAAAATCATCTTCGCGATTCCCGGCATCATCCTGGCGACGGTGTTCGTCACCTTCCCGTTCATCGCCCGTGAGTTAATCCCGCTCATGCAGGAGCAAGGCACGGAGGAGGAGCAAGCTGCCGTATCGCTCGGCGCCAGCGGCCTACAAGCCTTCTGGCGGGTGACGCTCCCCAACATCAAGTGGGCCCTGCTGTACGGCGTGATCCTGGCCAACGCCCGCGCGATGGGCGAGTTCGGCGCCGTGGCCGTCGTCTCCGGTCACATTCGCGGCAAGACCAACACGCTGCCGCTGCACGTCGAGGTGCTTTACAACGGCTACTCGTTCGTCGCCGCGTTCGCCGTGGCGTCCCTGCTGGCCCTGCTGGGCCTGGTGACGCTCGTGCTCAAGAGCGTCGTCGAATGGAAAATCCAACGCGACTACCACTCCGCCGCCGCCAGCGAATGAGAATCCAACATGAGTGCTAAGTCATCGCCATTGAAAGCTTCCGGCCCCCTCCCCCTTGTGGGGAGGGTTGGGGAGGGGGTTGAAGCGGCCACGCGCTTTCAAGGCAAGCCGAATACTCCCTCCTTTTCCCCCTCCCCGAACCCCTCCCCGCAAGGGGGAGGGGAACGGAGGAGCATGTTGCAAACCGTGCCTCTCAAGCAACCGGAAAACTGGAGCGCAAAACCCATGAGCATCGACGTCGAACACATCTCAAAAACCTTCGGCGGCTACAAGGCCCTCGACGACGTCAGCCTGAAAATCAACGACGGCGAGCTCGTCGCTCTGCTCGGCCCGTCCGGCTCCGGCAAGACCACGCTGCTGCGGATCATCGCCGGGCTCGAAACGCCCGACCCGCATCCCCAGGCCGCCATTCGTTTCCATGACGAGGATGTGTCGCATCGCGACGTCAAACAGCGGCAGGTCGGATTCGTGTTTCAGCACTACGCCCTGTTCCGCCACATGACGGTGTTCGAGAACGTGGCGTTCGGCCTCCGCGTACGGCCCCGCCGGGACCGGCCGTCGAAGGACGAAATCCGCGACCGCGTCGAAAAGCTCCTGAAGCTCGTGCAACTTGGCCAGTTCAGCCGCCGCTATCCGTCGCAGCTTTCCGGCGGCCAACGTCAACGCGTTGCCCTGGCCCGCGCATTGGCCGTCGAACCTAAAGTGCTGCTGCTCGACGAGCCCTTCGGCGCCCTCGACGCCAAGGTCCGCCAGGGCCTCCGCGCATGGCTCCGCCGCCTGCACGAAGAAATCCACATCACGAGCGTCCTGGTCACGCACGATCAGGAAGAAGCGCTCGAGGTGGCCGACCGCGTCGTCGTGATGAACAACGCCCGCATCGAGCAAGCCGGCACGCCCGACGAGGTCTTTCACCAGGCCAAGACCGAATTCGTCATGGAGTTTCTCGGCCAGGTAAACGTCTTCCACGGCCGCGTCGGACGCGGCAAGGCGTCGGTGGGCGAGCTTACCGTCGACTACCCGAACTACGGGGACGACCACGAGCGCCCCGCAACCGTCTACATGCGGCCGCACGAGTTCGAAGTGCGCCGCTCGCGCAACGGCGCCGCCAGTTTCCCGGGGCGGATCGTTCGCACGCATTCCGCCGGTTCGCTCGCCCGCGTGTCGGTGGAGACGGACGAGGGCCGCACCGTGCTGGTCGAGCTGAGCCTCGAGGAGTTCAATCGCCTTGCCCTGCTCGAGGGCGAGACCGTATTCCTCTATCCGAAGAATGCGCGCGTATTCGTTCCCGACGAAGCGAGGACGCTATGAGTCAAGCCGCCGCCAGCACAACGCTGTCCGTCGCCGCCGCCCGGCAACTGCCGACGGACGACGAGCTCCGAGAGATTACCGCGTCGCTCCGCGGCTTGCGCTATGGCTCCGTCAACATCGTCGTCCAGGACGGGGTGATCATCCAAATCGACCGCATGGAAAAACGCCGACTACGGAACCGGCAAGAGGCTCGCGACAATTCGCGCGCGTAGTCGCGAACCGTTTCGCCCCGGCGCCACTCCTTCGCGGAGAGCCCAGGGCCCGAATCTCACAACTCATACAACTTCTCGCGACCTGACCGGAAACCCGGAGGCAAGCACGCTGATTAAGGACTTGCTTCCATGTCGTTTTCCCATTCTTCGCACGTCGCGCTGCAGCGACGGGTGGCATGCCCTCGTCTGCGTGGGCATGTGCTCCAGCCGCTGAAAAACCTGGCCGCGTCGGCGGACCTCCGGGGCCCTGCCACCGGCCGCGACTGTACGTGCCGCGAGGCGGAGCACCGCCACGCGACCCTCGGACGGTAGTCGACCAATTGTTCACGGCGAGTTTTCCTTGCCGCATTTCGTCACGCAAGATTTTTCTGGAAAGGGAATTTGATCATGTCACGCAAACATTCTGGCTTCACGCTGGTGGAGCTCCTGGTGGTCATCGCGATCATCGGCGTCCTGGTCGGCCTGCTGCTGCCGGCGGTGCAGGCCGCCCGCGAAGCGGCCCGCCGCTCGCAATGCGCCAACAACATGCGGCAGCTCGGCATCGCGACGCACACGTACCACGACGCCAAGAAGAAGCTGCCCAGCAGCGTTCGTCCGTTCGCATCCTTCACCGTCCGCGCCGGCGCCTTCGTGCTGCTGCTTCCCTACCTGGATCGCAACGACCTGTACGACAAGTACGACTTCGGCGTCAGTTGGAGCCACGCCAACAACCTGCCAATCAGCGGCACACGGATTAGCTCTTACGAGTGTCCGTCGTCGCCGGCCGTTGGCACGAAGGATCACAACCCCGACGGCGCGACTCCCGGGGCGGCCTGGGCGCCCATTGTCGCCGTCGGCGACTACGGCGCATCGCTCGGCGTTCATCCGGGACTGGTTGCCATTGGCCAGGGCTTGACGCCCATCGTCCCCGTGCAGGGGAGCACGGCCGTGTCGTCGACCAACGAGAAGCCCACCAACGGCTTCCTCCCCAAGAACGCCGCAATCAATTTCGGCCATGTCACTGACGGCCTCACGAACACGATTGCCTTCATCGAGTCCGCGGGGCGACCGCTGGTGTATCGCCGCGGAGCCTTGTTCGACAGCGATCCGTCGAATCACCGCGTCAACGGCGGAGGCTGGGTTCGGCCGGCCAGCGACATCCTGTTCGCCGGCTCCAACGCCGCCGGCGACGTCTCGCCGGGGCAGTACGTCGGTCGCACCAACGGCTCCGACCAGGGACAGTTCACCTACACGACTTCGGGGTACGTCGAGGAAGGTTGGGGCACCGAAGGCAACAGCCAGCCCTACGCGTTTCACAACGGCGTGCTGAACGTCACGCTCGGCGACGGCGCCGTCAAGAACATCAGCACCGATATTAACTTCGGCGTCTTCGCCGCGCTGGTCACCCGCAACGGGGCGGGCTCCACCGGCACGCCGCCGAATGTCGTTTACAAAGAGCCGTTGCTCGAGAACGTGTTCTAGATCGCCGGCTCCCGAGTGCGCCGGCAACCGCGCTGCTACAGAGTCACGTGGTTGCCGGCGCAGCTTCATCCCCATCACCTCGATTTCCGAGAGGACCACTTCCCATGTCAGTGAGCCACTTACGCGACAACGCGCACAAATGGCGCCGTTCGTTCATCAAACCCGCGACCCTGCTGATGCTCGCGCTCGCCGCCGCCGTCGGCTGCGGCGAGACGTGGGTCGAAGTCTTTCCCGCCTCCGGCGCCGTTAAGGTCGACGGCCAAGTCCCGGTCGGCGCCAAGCTCGTGCTGCACGCCGTCACGCCCCAGGGACCCGAAGCCGTCGCGCCTACCGCGAGCGTCAAGCCCGACGGCTCGTTCGTCGTGACGACCTACCAGGCGGGCGACGGCGCCCCCCCGGGCGACTACGTCGTCACGGTCCAGTGGTACAAGATCGACAAGGACGGCAACGTCGGCCCGAACGTAATCCCGGTCGAGTATGGCAACCCCAAAACGTCGCCCATCAAGGTGACGATCAATGCCGGCGGCCCGACGCAACTCGAGCCGATCGCAATCAGCTCCGCCAAGACGGCACGCGGCCTCGCCAGCGTTCGCCGATAGCGCCGTTGTTCGGGTGGCCCCGATTGCCGTCAGCGGCTATCGCACGTGACAAAGTCACAGGAGATTCGTTTGATGTGACCTCTTAAAGGATCCTGAGAATCGTCGCATCGGACGAACCTCTTGCGCCCCGCGCCGAACAGGTAGCGCCTGACGATAAAACCTGTGCCACCCGCCCAGGCGTTAACGCTCTCGCAGCGCAGGAAGTTCCAGAGGCGGGAACTTCTCGTGGAGGTGCTCAACCGTTGCGAGTTCAAGCGGCGTAAACCCCAGCCTTGCGAGGTCTTCGGAATCGAAGGCGGCAGCCTTTTCAATGGGATAGAACTTGTTGTAGTCGGATCGCAAACGATTCACGTCCGCCAGATCGACGTTCCGCAGGTACTTAAGCCACGCGCCATTGAAACGATCCACGGAATCGACGAAGCCGACGAGCGAACTTCGGATCGTTGACCAGGGACTCGTGGATTTGATCACGGCCGGCAGTCGTGGCTTCCACTGGTCATACAGGGCGCCGAACTCGCTCACCTGACGCTCGTCAGCAAGAAGCGTTGCGAGTCGCGACCAATCGCCGTTCAATTGTCGCGCCAAATTGCCAAGGTGCATCCGGACCCCGCGCAATTTCTCGTCGCGGTGCGACTGACACCGCTCAAGCAAATCCTCCCAGGCGTCCTGAACCGCCTTGGCGCGTCGGAGAAACGATGGCTCCTCCCCTTGCTCCGCGAGCATCTTCAGGAACTCGCCTCGCGAACCTTCATAGTCTCGATACGGAGTTTGCGACATGAAAGCGCGTTCCAAGAATTCGCAGAGGTCGTCCGCTCCACGGGCTCGCACCATCTATCCTCGCACAATTATGGGTGACGTCCAGGCACGCGCCATTATCCCTTCGTCGTCGACGCCACCACTTCCCCCGCGATCGTCGTCGGCACCTGTCCCGCCTCGAGCACGGCCTGCTCCTCCACCGCCGGCACCGGCGAGCTGAACACCGCGATCGAGCACGCCTGCAGTTTGTAGACGCTCTCGGCCACCGCGGTTCCCTCGTCGCCGTCGGGGTCCTCGTCCAGCGCCGTGTCGATGAGCCGCGTCCATGGTTCGCCCGTCTCGACTGGCGGCAACGTGAACGGAATCTCTACCGCGTGATCCGCGTTGAATAGGATGAGCATGCAGTCGCCGATAATCGGGTCGCCGTAGTCGTCGACGTCGATCTTGCCGCCGGCGATCTGCACGCCCAGGCACCGCACGTAGCCGGCCCCCCACGCGGCGTCGGACATCTCCTTACCGGAGGGCTCCAGCCACACGACGTCGGGCTGGCCCGAGCCGTGCAGCGCCTGGCCGTGGAAAAACCGCCGCCGGTGCAGCGTGGGCTGGTCGTGGTAGAGCGCCGACAGCTTCTTGGTGAACTTGAGAAGCTGCTGCTGCCACGGGTCGAGCTCCCACTCGTGCCACGTGAGCTCGTTGTCCTGGCAGTAGGCGTTGTTGTTGCCGTGCTGCGAGTGGCTCACTTCGTCCCCCGCGTTGAGCATCGGCACGCCTTGCGAGAGGAACAGCGTGGCCAGGAACGACCGCTGCTTGCGCCGCCGTAGGGCCTGGATCTTCGGATCGTCGGTCGGCCCCTCGGCGCCGCAGTTCCAACTGTCGTTGTCGTTCATGCCGTCGCGGTTGCTCTCGCCATTGGCCTCGTTGTGCTTGTTGTCGTACGACACGAGGTCGTGGAGCGTGAACCCGTCGTGGCAGGTAATGAAGTTGATGCTCGCGCTCGGCCGTCGGCCGCTCCACTCGTAGAGGTCGCTGGAACCGCAGATCCGCGTGGCGAATTCGCTGGCCACGCCGCCGTCCCCCTTCCAAAACCGGCGGACGCAGTCGCGGTACTTGCCGTTCCACTCCGACCACAAGACCGGGAAGTTGCCGACCTGGTAGCCCCCTTCGCCCAGGTCCCACGGCTCGGCGATCAGCTTGACCTGCGACAGCACGGGGTCCTGCTGCACGATGTCAAAGAAAGCGCCCAGCTTGTCCACCTCATGCAGCTCGCGGGCCAGTGTGCTCGCCAGGTCGAAGCGGAACCCGTCGACGTGCATCTCGTTCACCCAGTACCGCAGGCTGTCCATGATGAGCTGCAGCACGCGGGGATTCTGCATGGCGAACGTGTTGCCGCAGCCGGTGTAGTCCATGTAATACCGCACGTCCTGCGGCGAGAGCCGGTAGTACGCCGCGTTGTCGATGCCGCGGAACGAGATCGTTGGCCCCAGGTGGTTGCCTTCGCACGTGTGGTTGTAGACCACGTCGAGGATCACCTCGATTCCCGCGTCGTGCAGGTTGCGGACCATCGTCTTGAACTCGCGAATCACCTCCTGGGGCGTCGCTCCCGGCGTGCCGTAGCGCGGATCGGGGGCGAAGAAGCCCATCGTGTTGTAGCCCCAGTAGTTCACGAGCTTCCGATCCACCAGAAACGGATCGTCGTAGTGGGCATGGACCGGCAGCAACTCAACCGCGGTGACGCCGAGCTCCTGGAGATGCTTGATCGCCGGCTCCGACCCCATGCCGGCGTACGTCCCGCGATCCTGCTCGCGCACGTTGGGGCACGTCATCGTGAATCCCTTGACATGGACCTCGTAGAGGACGGAGTGATGCAGCGGAACCTTCGGCCGGCGGTCGTCGCCCCAGGTGAACGCCTCGTCGACGACCGCCGCCAGCGGGGCGTCGGCCGCGCTGTCCGCCGGGCTGAACGACAGGTCCACTTTCTTATCGCCGAGGATGTATCCCGATAGCGAGTCGCTTCGCTTGGGCAGCCGGGCGATGGACTTGGCGTACGGGTCGAGCAGCAGCTTGTTCGCGTTGAACCGTTGGCCCTTCGCGGGATCGTACGGCCCGTGGCACCGATAGCCGTACAACTGCCCCGGCCGCACTTCGGGCAGGTACACGTGCCAGATCATGTTCGTCTGCTCGGCCAGCACGACGCGCACCGCTTCCTTCGCATCGTCGACCGCGTCGAATAAGCACAGCTCGACTTTCTCGGCGTTCTCGCTATACAGGGCGAAGTTCACGCCTCGACCGTCCCACGTGGCTCCCAAGGGATAGGGACGGCCTGGCCAGATGCGCATGGATCGAAGCTCCGAATTCCGAATGTGTGAGAGCGCGAAGGGCGACGCACGGCGACGTGCGTCTGAAAGAATACCTCGGTTCGCGGGCGCGTGACAACTGTCCGCGGCCTGTGTTTCGCGAACCGCGATGACCACGCGACTCAGCCGGCGCCGCCTGCCGCGGCCCCGCTGTCGCTATACGCCTGCAGCGCGCGGCACACTTCGGCGACGCGCTCGCCGCACTCGTGGATCAACTCGGAGGCGCTCGCCAGATGGCCGCCGGCGGCGCACCGCTCCAACAGCATGGCCGCGTTGGCGGCAGGCGTGGCGCCGAGCGTCGCCATCAGGCTCTTGAGACTGTGGGCCGCGCGGCGCAGTTCCTTGCCGTCGCCGCCTGCCAGGGCTTCTCGCGCCGAGTGGACCAGCATGGGCGCGTCTTCGAGGGAGATTTGCACGATCTGATCGAACAACTCCCAATCGCCGCCGAGCCGCCGCAACATGCTGTCGGCGTCGGCCACCGGCGTCAGCAGGCCGACGTTCCTCTCATGCGGCACATCGACGCGATTCATCGCCCGATCTCCGTATCTCATCACGGCCTCTCCCCACGGAATGTTCCCACGTTCAGTGTAAGCAAACTGCATACCGCTTGCATGTGGATTTGCCGCAAGGCGGGCCCAGCGCCCGACGAGGCGCCGCGGCAGCAGCCTCATCGGGGCCGTGACTCTCGCTCGTCCAAGATGGTCGCCCACGCGCCATTCGACGGCCCTCGCATACTTTCAAGCGGACTTTTGCGGCCCTCCGCTTCAACGGAACGGCGTTTGCAAGTTCATGCCACCGCAGCTCGGCGCTGCAATTCACTGGCAAGCAAGCACCTCACCTCATAGGAGGCGCGACGATGAACTGGGATCAAATCGAAGGCAACTGGACAAGGCTCAAGGGCCAGGTCCAACAAAAGTGGGGCAAGCTCACCGACGACGACGTCGACGTGATCAACGGCAAGCGCAAGGAGCTCGTCGGCAAGATCCAGGAGCGCTACGGCAAGGCCCGCGAAGTCGCCGAAGAGGAAGTCAAGTCCTTCTGCGACGCGTGCCGCTGAGATGCCCCTTGCTTGAAGGGAACGGGACGGGACAACCAAGCACAGTCGTCGGCGGCGACTGAGCGCAGGAGGGCAGCCCCCCGCATCACCATCCGACCATTTACGAAAGGAACCCAACAATGTCCGTCCAAACACTCACTCGTATGGTCCTAGCAGCCGTGCCCGCACTGGCGCTCGGCTGTACGCAAAGCACCACGCCTGAAGACGTGAGCGAAGCCCGCCAGGACGTGATCGAGGAACAGCAAGACGTCGCCGACGCGCGCCACGAGGCCATGAAGCCGACCCTCGGCGACGAGACCGACGCCGCGGGCGTCGACGCCGGCGAGGCGGAAGACATCCGCGAAGAGCAGGCGGACGTCGCCGAGGCTCAGCAGGACCTGGCGGAGACCCAACGCGACTTCCAAGCCACGCAGGCCCGCGACGCGTTCGCGCTGGAAGCCCAGACCGCGCTCGACAACGCCGATCGTGAAATCACGGCGCTCGAAGCGCGCGTCGCCAACGAAGAGGGCGCCGCCGCGGAAGCCATGCAGCAGCAGATCGACGACCTCAAGAGTCGCCGAGTGGGTCTCGCCGAGGCCCTCGACGACCTCAAGGGCGAAGACCTCGCCACGTGGCAGAACCACAAGGAGCACGTCCAACTCGCCCAACGCGAATTGAACAGCGCCCTGCAACAGATCCGGTAAATAACCAGGTGCTGCGGACGTGGGTCGCGTTCGTCACCCCCGAGGTCCGCCGAGGGGTCCGGGTTGTCGACTTGCGGCCTTGACAATCATTGTCCGCAGATGCACGCAAATCAACGCAGATGAGAAGGATCGCTAGATCCCCACTTATCTGCGAACATCTGCGTCATCTGCGGACAACCTTTCTCTGCGTCACTCCGCAATCGTCCGCTTGATCAGCGCGACCTCATCCGCGGAGTATGCCGAACCGTCTCCGCGAAAAAGATCGTGGTGCCACGGCTCCGGCTCGCCGAGGATCGGCATCTGCCACGTCTTCCACGGGTACTTCGTATTCGACTTCCCGTCGACGAGCCCCCAACAATACGCCGCGACGCGCTCCGTCTTCAAAAGCGGCAAGATCGCCTCGAACGTGCTGCCGTTCCCCCGGGCCATGAATTCCGTGCAGACCAGCGGCCGGCCATACTTCCGCAGTTGATCGATCCGCGCAGAAATCGCCTCGGGCGGGCCATAGTCATGGAATGAAATGAAATCGCTCAACTCCAGCGCCGCCTGATGAACCAGGTTGAGCTGCGACGCGTTATCCCACGCCGGCCCGCGCCACAGACACACCGTCAGCGGCTGCTCTGGCCCCACGGTCCGCGCCCACGCGAACGACTTCCGCACCAGCCGCGCCGCCGCGTCATCCTTATTCTTCAGCTCGAGCGGTCCGTAGCTGTTGCCGTTGTCGTTGTCCGGCTCGTTGAACAGATCCCACGCCAGCACGCGATCGTCGCCCGCGTAACGCTTAATCACTTCGGTCACATACGGCTCCAGCGCATCTTGCTTTGCGGGATCGGCGAGCACGACGCGGCCCGGGCTCTGCACCCAGCCGCTGTTGTGCACGCCGGTGCGCGGCCGTCGCTGCGGCCCGCTTTGAGGATCGGGATCCCACACGCCGTCGAACAGCACGATCATCGGCCGAATCTTGTGCCGCGCCGCAATCGCCAGGAATTCATCGACGCGCTGATAAAACCCCTTGCGGTCCTCCTGCCACGGGAGCTCGTGCAAAAATACGCGCACCGTGTTGAACCCCAACGACGCCGCCCACCCTAATTCTTCATCGATTGTCTTGGGGTCCCACGTCTCTGCCTGCCACATTTCCAACTGGTTGATGGCGGTGCGCGGCAAATAGTTGCACCCCACCAGCCACGGCTGTGCGTCGTACCACGCATGAGCCTGCTCCGGCGTCCACTGGTCCGCCGCATTCGTCGTTGAACTTTGCGCGAGCAAAGTCGTCAGCGCGAGAACCAGAACCAACAACCACCGTCCGCCTGCGCAGTAAGTCATCCCCGCCTCCCAGAATTGCGAGACATTATGTGTTCTGATTCGCGCCCATTCGCGTAATTCGCGCCCTCGTTCTTAATCCCCCCCGCGAGCCCTACTTTCGCACCTCGCCCCCGCCGCGAAAAGCCCCGCGCCGCCGTCGCCGCGAATCGGACAACCGTTCACGGGGTTTCATGTGAATCCGCGGCACTCGCCGACCCGCCCGCCCCGCGGTTACAATCACACGCGACGACGTCCGGCGATCTCTCGCCACTCATCCTTTTCGGGGGAATTGCTTCGCCATGACCCAGCACGCCGCTCTGCGACATCTCAGTTTCGCCCTTGCCGCTCTCGTCCTCACGGCTGCCGCGCCGCGAGCCCGCGCCGCCGACCCCGAGCCGCTCGCCATCGGCGCCGCGGCGCCGGACTTCTCGCTCCCCGGCGTCGACGACAAGACGCATACGCTCGCCGACTACGCCGATGCGAAGGTGCTGGCCATCGTTTTCACCTGCAACCACTGCCCCACCGCGCAGGCCTACGAGCAGCGCATCAAGCAACTCGTCGACGACTACAAGGATCGCGACGTCGCGGTCGTCGCCGTCTCGCCGAACGCCGCCGCCGCGGTGCGCCTCGACGAGCTTGGCTACGCGGACCTCGGCGACTCGCTCGACGACATGAAGATCCGCGCCCGCGACCACCAGTTCAACTTCCCCTACCTCTACGACGGCGACACGCAAGCGATGGCCCACGCCTACGGCCCGGCCACCACGCCGCACGTGTACCTGTTCGACGCCGACCGCCGCTTACGCTTCCGCGGCCGCATCGACGACCACGAGAACCCCGCCAACGTGAAAACGAACGACACGCGCAATGCGATCGACGCCCTGCTCGCTGGCAATCCGGTTCCCGTCGAGACGACGCGCACGATCGGTTGCTCGATCAAATGGGCCGACAAAGAGGCCAGCGCCCGCGCCGCCCTTGCGAAATGGGATCAAGAAACCGCGGAACTCAAAGTGATCGACGAGCAAGGACTGCACGACCTCGTCGCCAATCCCACCGACAAGCTGCGGCTCATCAACGTGTGGTCGACCACCTGCGGCCCGTGCGTGATCGAGTTTCCCGAGCTGGTCACGATGCACCGCATGTACCGCCACCGTGACTTCGAGCTCGTGACGATCACCCTCGACCCGCCGGCCCGCCGCGACGCGGCCCTCAAGTTCCTCAATCGTGTGCACGCCTCGACGACCAACTACATCTTTGCCGAGGACGATCCGTACAAGCTGGCCGACGCCCTGGGCGTCGACTGGCAAGGCGCCCTGCCCTTCACGATGCTCGTCAAGCCGGGCGGCGAGGTCGTCTACAAGCACATGGGCCCAATCGACCCGCTGGAAGTCCGCCGCGCGATCGTCGACGTGATGTCGCGCTACTATTTCATCATGCCCGCCGCGTTCCAACTCCAAACCGTCGCCGCCGAATCCGACGGCGAGCCCGCTTCAGCGGGCGGTGCGGACGCCCCCAAACCCGACGCCGACGGCTGGTACTCCCTCTTCGACGGCAAGACCCTCGATGGCTGGCACGCCGCCGAAACCCCCAGCTCGTTCAAGGTCGAAGACGGCGTCCTGGTCGTCGGCGGCGGTGAGCGCGGCCACCTCTTCTACGACGGCCCGGTCAACAACCACGACTTCAAGAACTTCGAGTTCAAGGCCGAAGTGATGACCGAGCCCAACGCCAACTCCGGCATCTACTTCCACACCAAGTATCAGGAAAGCAACTGGCCCGGCCAGGGCTACGAAGTCCAGGTCAACAATAGCCACCCCGACCCGCGCCGCACCCCCTCGCTCTACGGCATCAAGGACAACGCCGACACGCCCGTCAAGGACCACGAGTGGTATGAGTACCACATCATCGTCAACGGCCAGCAGATCACGATTAAGATCAACGGCAAGACGATCATCGACTACACCGAACCTGAGACCCCGCCGCAGTTCGACGGCCGTGACCGCAAACTCTCCCACGGCACGTTCGCGCTGCAGGCCCACGACCCCGGCAGCGTTGTCCGTTTCCGCAATATCAAGGTCAAGCCGCTGCCTTAGTTCGTATCCACTCTCTCCCTTCGGGAGAGTCGGAGGGTGAGGGCAAAACGGGCGCCTGAGTGGATCGTGCGCAAATCTCCAAGATGCGCCGATGCGCGACTTTTGCCTTGGCGACTGGCGAGTTCGCTGCCGATGGCGAACCCACTCAACACGTCTGGCAAGATGCCATTGGCACACGCCAGGCGGCATGGCTACGGTGTGAACGCATATCATCCCAGTTATAGTTGGGTCCATGAGAACTTGGCTCAATCGACTTCATTGTCGAGTTGCGCTCGTGCTGCCGCTGGCGGCGACGCTGGGTTGCGCGTTTACGCGCTTCGCTTCCGCTGACGACGTCGCGCCGGGCGATTTCGGGCGGCTCGAAGCCGCGGCCAACGCCACGGCGGCGCGGCTTGTGACCAATGCGCTGGCGTGGCGGACCGAGATTGAAATCGAAGGGACCGACGCCGTGGCGGTCGTTGACGTTGTTCACGCCCCGGATAGGCGACGCATGGTCATTTCTTATGCGCTCGGCGACCAGACGGAATTCCTTGTCGAGATCATCGAGCGCGACGACCGGTGGTACGTCCGCGACCGCGGGCAGCTCGCAATGTGCCGTCCGTACGAAGCGGTGATGACTGCGGCCGAGGCGTACCACTTCCTGGCGCGGAGCGAGCTACAGCTGGCCGGCGCCGCGGAGCAGCTTGCCAGGTCAGCGCGACTCGTTTCCGACAAGGACGGCGTCGTCGAATTTCGCAGTGATCTCCCGCCGGAGAAGAAGCGGCAGATGCAGACGGCGCTCGACGCGGTCGAGCGGCTCCTGCCAGCCGCCGATCCCGACCAGCAGCGCCGCTTGGCCGCACGGCGGGACATGCTCCGCGACGCCGTGGACAACGGCATCGGACTGTCGTTCGACGCCGCCACGGGCATCGTCGTCGCCGACGGCAGCCCGGGACGGCGCGTGTTAACCAAGAACATTTCGTGGATCGACGCCGTGGACCTCGATGAATTCAACGTCAGCGACCAGGCGTGGGAGGATCGCACCGCCGTGCTGGCTGCGAACGAGCCTGAGCGGGACAACCTCATCCTCATCGACCACGCGCCAGGCTGGTTGCCCGAGCAGGGCAAGGTGAGCACGAACACCTTGCTCTACAACATCGAGACCGGCGAGCGCAGCCGGTTGCCATTTCGCGGCGGGCTCGTGATGCCGGCTGGCGCGTGTTTTTCAAGTGACCGGACCAAGGCCTACATCGCCGGCGAAATTTGGAACGAGGGCGGCACGGCAATTTTCGAAATCGACCTCCTGACCGGCCGCGAGCGCCGTCTCACCAGCCCCGCGATTGTCGGGCACATCATGGGTCCGACGCTCTCGCCCGACGGCAACACACTGGCCGCCGCCAACCTCTCAGCGCAGTCCGGCGCCGATCGCATCCTGGAGAGCCAAATCCTGCGCATCGACGTCGCCACTGGCGAGGCAACGGCCTGGGGCAAGCAGCTTGATACGGCATTTCTCTCCTGGCTACCCGATGGCCGGGGACTCATTCTGGTGAAACGGACGGCCGACGCGTCGGGGAAGCGGACCGAGTCGGCGATCGCGAGAATGGACCTCGACGGAGCGGTGACGCCGCTCTTGTCTGGCGCGTTTCCTTACGTCCTGGCGTCGGGCGATCGGCTGATGTTTCGCGACGAAGCGGCGGACCAATGGAAGACGTGCGACCTCGACGGCGGCGACGTGAGGCTCATTGGCGACGGCCTCCAGGACTTCGGGTTTCCCGCCGTGTCGCCGCGAAGCGCGCGGGCGGTCATGATGAAGTACGGCGGCGCCAAGGGTCCGCGGCCGTATGTCGTGGACATCGTCACCGGAAAGGAGACGGCGATCGCCGTCGAGGACGGGCTGTGGATTACGCCCTCGTGGCGGTGACGGCGTCGAGTTCCTACGATTGGTCGGCGCTCTTCCGGTAACCCGCCCAATACGAGGCAGTTGTCTTGGCAACTGGCAGGTCCGCTGCGGACGGCAAATCCACGCGACGCGTCATTTCGATTTCAAATCCTCAAGTCTCAAACCTGAGCGTGCTCTTCGTTCCTCGTGCCCTCTGTGGTGAAGTCCGCCCGCCGGCGAGGCCGATTCCCTGCCGCGCTCAAATAAAGAAGAATTGCCAGTAGAAATTGGGCCACAACATGTGGTAGGAGGGAAGGACAAGCTGTAGTCCGTAGACCGTAGGCTGAAGGTAAACGCCTTGAACCCTGAACCCCGCGCTCCCCCCTACAGCCTACGGTCCACAGCCTCTCCCCGTCCGCTCTTTGATAATTCACGTCCCCTCGCCGTACGCACGCGCCGCAGCGCGTCACGTCGCCGCGGGCGCTGCTCCGCCGACTCGACGCGAATGCGTTCAATGGTCACTTTTGTCCGGCGCATCCAAGAACCCGACGATTTCAAAACATCATGCGCGGCAAGGGTTTGCATTGACGGTGTCCGACGCGAGTCGACCGCGGCAGACAAAACTGTTCCGTCGCCGCGCACCGTCGCAACCTCAAGCAGCCGCACACGTTGCCGCCCTGCGCCGCGACGCAACTGCGGGCGAAAACCGACTTTTGTCCGCTCCGCGGCGTTTTTCGTTTCCGGACAACTTCAAGCACAATCCACTCTTGCGGCCTGCGCCGTGCGTCGCTACCCCAGCGAGATCGTCTGCCGAATCTTTCGGAAGAGAATCATCAGCACGCTCTCGCGATCGGTGACGATCTCCGCGACTCCGCCCAGGCCCAGCTTCACGTCGCCGCGCAGCTCGCCCCGGCCGATCTCCTCGGCCTGCATCTCCACGCGCACCACAAAAGCCGCTGGCGATTTGCGATTCGCCGCCGCGGCCTCGGACTCCTGCGAGCCGTTGCCCTCGCGGGCCATCCGCGAGTCCGGCGACAGGTACGTCACCGTTCCCGTCATCACGCCGTACTTCTGGTAGTCGTACGCGTCGAACTTGATTCGCACCGGCATGCCCACCTGCACGTGGCCGACATCCTCGCTCAGGATCATCGCCTCGAACCGGTAGCCGTCCCGCGGGGCGATCTCCATCACCGGCTTGCCTGGCTCCAGGACGTCGCCCGCGTCGATCTGCCCGGTGACCACGACGCCGTCGATGGGCGACCGAAGCACCGCCTCGGCTCGTTGCAGCTCGAGCTGCGTCAGATCGCGCCGCACGCCCGCGGCCTCGCCTTCTTTGGCCACCCGCCGCGCCTCGGCCTCGGCCTGCCGCACGGCGAAGTCGCGATCGACGAGCTCCGCCGCCCGCCGCGCCACTTGCACCGGCCCTTCATCGACGGGCAGCTCCGCGGCGACGAGTTTTTCTTCCGCTTCGCGGAGCGCCGTCTCGGCCTTGACCATGTCTTCTTCCGTGACGGCGCCGGACGCCCGCAGCCGCTGCCGACGGTCGACAAGGTCCCGCGCGGCTTGTACGCCGGCTTCCGCGCTGCGCATCGCCGAGGCCCGTTGGTCCGCCGCACGAGTTTCTGCCGCCTCGGCCTGCGCGAGCTCCGCCGCCGCCTTCGCCTTGGCCGACGACAACTGCTCGGCCAGCAGCGTCTCCAGCGCCGCGAGCTTGCCGAGCTCCTCGTCGGCGGCTTCCAACGACCGCTCCAGCTTCGCGATCCTGTTGTCGATCTGCGCCGTATCGAGCCGCACGAGCACGTCGCCGGCCTGCACGTAGTCGCCTTCGTCAAACGGCGCCTCGACGACTCGCCCCGCCATGTCGCCGCCCGCGGGGGCGAACACCCGCGTGGGAATCTCGACTGGCCGCACGCGCCCCACGGCCCGCACGACGAGGTTGGCCTTCACCAGCGCCGCCCACACGAGCGCCGCCGCGATCAACGCCAGCAGCAGGATCACGGCGCCATGCACAATCCGCGGCGGCCGCGCCGCCACCGTCTGACGAAACTCCGAACAATCCGCCAGGTCCACCACCAATCCGCGTGCCATGGTTCGTTCTCCCATGAACTTGAATCCTCCAGCCCCCTCCCCGTTCAGGGGAGGGGGACGGAGAGAAGGTAATTACTCACACCGCCAGCGCCGCGCCGGCGGTTCCATTGATCCGTTCCACCACCGCCGGGCCGCTAACCACCGCCTGCGTCCCCTCGGTCTGCGATCGCCACAACTCTGCGTACCGCCCGCCCGCCGCCATGAGGCTTTCATGATCGCCTTGCTCGACAATCGCCCCGCGGTGCATCACATAAATGAGGTCTGCGTCCCGAATCGTCGACAGCCGATGGGCGACCAGCAGTACCGACCGGTCGGCGAACACGCCGCGGAGGTTCTCCTGGATCGCCCGCTCGGTGGTCGTGTCGAGGTGACTGGTCGCCTCGTCGAAGATCAAAAGCGCCGGCTTCCGCAGCAGCGCCCTGGCGATGGCCAACCGCTGCCGCTCGCCGCCCGACAGATTCGCGCCCCGTTCGCCGAGCATCGTCTCGAACCGCTCTGGCAGCCGGTTGATGAACTCGTCGAGCCCCGCCGCCCGCGCCGCCGCGATAATGTCGTTCAGCTCCGCATCGGGGTCGCCCAGCGCGATGTTCTCCCGCAGCGTGCCGTTGAAAATGAATGGCTCCTGCGACACGATGCCCACGCCGCGTCGCAGGCTTTCGAGGTCGAAGTCCCGCAGATCGACGCCGTCGACCAGCACTTGCCCGTCGGTCGGATCGTAGAACCGCATCAGCAGCTTGAGCAGCGTGCTCTTGCCGCAGCCGCTCTCGCCGACGATCGCCACCGTGGCGCCGGCGGGGATCGTAAGATTCAGATTGTCGAGCACGTTCTGCCGGCAGCCGTAGCGGAAGCCGACGCCCCGCAGCTCAACCCCTTCGCGAATCCCCTCGAACTGCGCCCGCCGGTCGTCCATCGGCTCGCCGGCCAGGTCCATCACCTGGTAGAGCCGGTCGACCGCGACCATCGCATCCTGCATCTGCAGGTTGACGGTCGACAGCCGCTCGAGCGGTTCCAGCATGTACCCCAGCAGCGTGTAAAAGAACATCAGCTCGCCGATCGTCAGATGCCCGGCGATCACGCGGTGCCCGCCGTACCACAGGATGACGATCCCCGCGAGCCCGCTGATCAACCCGCCGATGGCGGTCATGCTGATCGAAAGCTTCTGGATCGAGAACACGCTCTGCACGAGGCCCACGAGGCGGTGCTCGCCCTCCTCGCTCCGCACGCGCTCGCTGCCGTAGGCCTTGATCGTCTCGACGCCCGAGATGTCCTCGACCAGGTGGGCCGACAGCTTGGCGGCCTCCTCCATCGCCTGGCGGGAGCGGCGTCGCGTGGCGGGATGGTGCAGCAGCGTGGCGAACACCAGCAGCGGCGCGAACGCGGTGGCCACCAGCGCCAGTCGCACGTCGTACATCCACAGCACGCCGAGCGTGATCACCACGACGACGCCGTCGACCACCGCGGTCAGCGCCGCCCCGCTGATCGCCTCGCGAACCTTTGCCGCGTCGTTGACCCGCGACAGGATTTCGCCTACCTGCCGCATCTCGAAGAAGTTCATCGGCAGCGACAGGATGTGCCGGGCGTAGCCGGCGATGAGCGAGAGGTCGACCTTTCGCCCCACGTACGCCAGCAGGTAATGCCGCAGCATGCCGAACAGCGTCTTGAACAGCATGACGAGAATCATGCCGACGCCGAGGGCATTAAGCAGCTTAGTCTCGCCGCGAACCAGCACCGAGTCGACCAGGTGCTGCACGAAGTACGATGTCGAGATGCCCAAGAGCGTCATCACCAAGGCGCAGACGACGCCTTCGAGCAGCACGCCGCGATGGGCCCGCAGCAAATGCCAGAATCGCACGGCGGGACTCTTCACGCCCTGCGTCACGGTGCTGGGAGTCGCTGTCTCGTCGGGCGTCATCAACAACAGGTAGCCGGTCCACAGCCCGTTGAACTCGTCGCGCGACAGCGTCACGACGCCACGGGCCGGATCAGCAACGATCGCCTCGTCTGGCCCGGCGTGATGCAGCACGATGAAGTGACCGTAACCCTCCGGCGTCTTCACATGAGCAATCGCCGGCAAAGGGGCGCCCGCAAGCGCGGCGTACTCGCCCTTCACCGCCTTGGCCGCGAAGCCAATCCGTTCCGCCGCCTTCACCAGTCCGAGCAGATTGGTGCCGATGCGGTCCGTGCCGGCCAGCTCCCGCATCGTCTCCAGGCCGAACTCCCGGCCATGCTGCCGGGCGACAGTCGCCAGGGCCGCCGCTCCGCAGTCGCTTCCGTCTGTTTGCCGCACGCAATGATATCGCTTGAACATCGCCGAAGTCCTTGCACGTCGAGAATCGTTCGCGGTCACGCCGCCTCGACGGTCTCCCCCGCGGCAGCACAGAGAGACAAGCGAACCCGTCGAGCCCGCGTTACAAAAATCCCCCATTTAGCCGCGTCGCTCGCGACGCGCTCACCCCGACTCCGGCGCAATAAAAAAGGACCGGGAGCCGCCGCCTACGACCGCTCCCGGCCCGATGCCAGTCGATTGTCGACCGGGTCGCCCGAAGCGACTTCAGTCCGTCACCTTGTCGATGACGTAGATGATCGCCTTCGCGGCCAGCCGGACGGCAATCCGCCCGAGAATCCCGAGGGCGCCGCCTTCGACCGCCAACATCTCGTCGTGGCTCACGGCCGTGAAGGCCGGGCTCGTCGAATGGAGATTGGTCATGGAACAGCTCCTTTCAAACAATTTGCTTTCGCGAGGATAGAAGCCTTCGCGGACGCGGCGAAAGCACCAGCGCGCCCGCCTCGGCGACAGGAGTCGCTGTTAAGCCGCCTACCGGTCGACCGGCGGTCGATACGGAGCGCCGTAAAGGATGGGCGCGAGTATCCGCACGACAATCAGGGGCAAGGCGAAGACGATCCCGCCCTCGACCGCCGCCAGTTCGCTGGCAGTGACTTCACGCAGGCGGCTGTCCGCGGCTTCATGTTCGTTTCGATCCAAGTTCATACTCTGTTTCCGAATGCGCCCCTCGTGGGATATCCAGCCAACGCGCCTCGCGAGGGGCCGCGGAGCCGCCGGCAACAGGCGCCATCCGTCACATCCAGCGCGGGCCGAGAGCCGCTCCAGTCTCGGCTCCCGGCCCCCGCGTCCGCCCGGACTAGTGCCGCGCGTTGGCAAATCCGAACCGGCACACGGCCATCACCACGAAGAACGCGAACGGACCCAAGCCGCCCGAGATCGACGTGGTTTCCTCGGCCGACAGCTCGCGGAACTCGCCGCAGCCCATCGCACAATCCAAACCTTTCGCAGTCACAGTTCAATTCCTTTCATCGCCTCTCGTGGAAATTGAGACCGGCAAGCGTCACGAGAGGCGACGGCGCCGCCGGTCAAGAGATGCTTGAGTCGAACGAACCGGAACGCTAGAACCGATACGGCGTCGGGTACAACGTGCCCGGGCTCCGCCATCGGAGCGGGTCCGTGCAAGTGATCATCCGGCCGTCGGCGTCCCACATGGGCATCACGCCGCCGACCACCTCGTTCATCTCCGCCGGCTCAACCGGCGTCATCGGGGCTTTCGTCTCGTGCGTCATTTCCAAATTCATGGCCACAACCCTTTCGTGAGTGCCCCGCGTGTAATTGAGAGCCCGCTGGCGTCGCAGGGGCGATGGCGCCGGCAGACCGGGATTTGAGAGGTCTCAGATTGATCCGTCCGTATCAATCCGAGCCGCGTCTGCTAGGCAATGCGCGAGGGCCGGGCGTCTGTTACACGCAGCCGATCAACGCGAGCACGCGACGACGCTGGCTCCTCGCGCGATATCGCCACAATCCATCGCCCCAAAGAGTGGAGCTAGAACGAAGGGATGCCATGCCCGTCTACCCGCGGGCGCAGTCATTCGGCGACGGCCGTCTTCGCACTGCTTTCCGCCCGAATCGCCGGAAAGTACATCCGTACCGTCGTGCCGCGGCCCGGGCTGCTCGCCACGCGGATAAATCCGCCGACGCGGTCCACAATCTGCTGAACGATTGGCATTCCGAGTCCAGTGCCCTTAGCCTTGGTCG
The DNA here is from genome assembly GCA_044867485.1 of Lacipirellulaceae bacterium. GTDB lineage: Bacteria > Planctomycetota > Planctomycetia > Pirellulales > Lacipirellulaceae > Lacipirellula. Next base: position 21,009 of record JBIOVA010000235.1, read on the forward strand.
TGAAGTAGGGCTCGAACAGCCGCCGTAGCGTCGCATCGTCCATCCCCACGCCATTGTCGGCGATCTCGACCAGCACGAACCGCCCCGCGTATCCTCCCTTGCCGTGATGCCGTACGGGAACCACGCGAATCTTAATCGTCCCCCCTTCGGGCATCGCCTCGCCAGCGTTGACGACCACGTTCATCAGAAGTCGACGGAACTGCGCCTTCTCCACGAGCACGCGGCCCAGCGGCCCCGACCCAGCGAACCGCACGTGCCGCTGCGGCCCTGTGGCCGCTTGCAGCGTTGGTAGGTACTCGCCCGTGGCTTCGCCAAGATCGAGCACGGCGGGCGGCGCAAAGCTGGGTCGAGCGAACTCCATCAGCTCCTTCGCGAGCGCCGTGCCCCGCTCCGTCGCAGTGTAAATCTCCTTAGCCTGCTCGCGCGCATCGGGCGGCAAATCGCTCCGCTGGCTCAACAACTTGCCGTAGATGTGAAAGGTGGTGAGCAAGTTCTTGAGATCATGTGCGATGCCCGCGGTGAGTTCCTCCATTGCGGCCGCCTTCTTGTTCGCCGCGATCCGCTTCAGCTGCGTCTGAAACGTCCGGCGAAGTTCCTGCACTTCCGCGGCCTGGATGCGCAGGGCCAATCGGTCAGCGACCGCGCCGGCAAAGTAGCGCTCCTCGGTCGACCATTCACGCGATTGCCCCACATGCTCGTGGCAAACGACCCCCAGGAGTTCGCCGTCGTCGAAGATCCCTGCGTCGAGCATCGACGCGATCCCCAGCGGCTCCAAATACGATCCCGCAAGTTCAGCGGTCCAGGGCTCCTCCAGGGCCGCCGTCGCGGGGACCGACTTGCGCAGATTGAGCGACGCGAAGTACGTGGGAAAATCGGCGACCTGCAGCAGCGCCCCCGCCGAATGCTCGCCCTTGGAACGCTCGAAGAGATTCGCGCACCGCAGCACCTGGCCGTCGTCGATGAATAGCCACACGCCGACGCGCTCCACGGCCAGCGCCTCGGCCGACAGTTCGCACGCGCGGCGAAATACTTCTTCCAGCGACGCTTCTGGCGGGATTCGCGACAACTCCACGAGCGCCTGCTCGGTCGATCTCTCCGGCCCAGGAATGGCTGGATCATTTGTCACACACGTATCCCCCTCCCTGGAAGGGAGCGGTTCGGGGAGGGATTCCCGATGCCTCCGGCGCGGCAATCTCTTCGCTTGGCAAGTTTACGCTGCGAAAAGCGAAAGCCGCGCAGCGCCGCACGCATCCTGTAAATGGCCACACCGCCGAGTCAATATAACCGTCTCCCGCGGAAACGCAAAAAATCAATCGAGATCGTCTGCGACAATCGGCGCAGGATGGGCAGGTTTTTTCGTTTCGCCGTGGAGCGGACGCCGTCAGTCCGTCAACTCGTGCGATCGCTCGGATCGCGGTGAGCTGAGTTCATCGACAAGCGTCGTCGCCACCGGGTGCCCCGGTCGCAATCGCAGGCATCGCCGCGCCTCTTGGAGTGCGTCCTTCTCTCGGCCAACGGCGACCAGCGCCCGCGCACGGGCCAATCGCCAGTCAAGCTGACCATAGTCGGCCTTGAGGGCGGTTTCGTAAAGGTCGATCGCCGCGTCCAGCGCGCCGTGCCGAGCTTCAATCGCCGCCAGAGCGGCGAGATCGAGCGGCGTTGCGGCGCCGCTCGCTACGCACCGCCGCAGCGCCGCTTCCGCCGCGGCGTGAAGTTCTCCAGTCAACGGGACGAACTCCTCGCTCGCCGCGGCGATTTCCGCCAATTGCTCCAATCGCCGGAAGTCGTCGCCGGCCAGTTCCCGCGCAATGTCGGGACGCTTCGATACGAACAGAGCAATCTCGATTGCATCCGAGTACAATGCCGGCGCAAGGGCCACCGTCCGCAGCAACAAGCTTGCCGCGTCCTCGACTCGGCCCGCGCGGGCCGACGCCTCGCCAGCCGCGAGGCACGTCGGCGCATCGTACGGCGCCAGCCGGACTCCCTTGGCGATCAGCTCAGCGCCTCGCGCGTCTCCGAGCACCAAGAGACGCAATTGGCCCTCCAGCGCGTACGTCGGGCCGAACGTGGGGCAGAGTTGCCGCGTCGCGGCGAACTCGTCGGCAATCCGCGCGACCAACGTCCGCGACTCGTCCGGCAACCGCACACGGCCCGTGCTGGCGCCCACCTTCCGGCCGAGAGTTTCCCATCGATACGCATTGAGCCAATAGGCGTAGAGCACGTTGCTCGGCTCTTTGTCGCACGCTCTCTCGGCCGCTGTGAGTAAATCCGCGTAATCGGCGTCGGTGGCTTCGGGCCCCAATTGGCGGATCTCGCCTTCAACCTGCAGCGCTGCCGCCCACCATTGCTCGCCGAGGTGTGCGTTGTACGCGCCTCGCAGCGCCCACCCCCAGAGTGCGGCCAGTCCGACCAGAATGGCCGCCGCCGTCCAGCGTCGTGCAGCGACCAGCGTTCTCCTCGCCGAGGAACCGCCGAATTCGAGCCGTGCTAGTTGGACTGTCACGCCGCACGCGACGGCCGATAGACAGAACACGGCGGGAATGTGCTGCCCGAAATCGGTCGCGCTGTGAATCGCCGCCGCGAGCAGGCCAAACGCCAGACCAAACGCGGCCGTCGACAACGGCGTCCGGCCGCGCAGGCAGAGGCGCACGAGCAGTCCGCCAATCACTGCGAGAAACGCTGCGACGAGCGCGGCGCCCACGACGCCCATTTCTTCCAGGAGCTGAGCGTAATCATTGTCCACGTGCTCCGCCAACTGAGGCGAGGTCGATTGGTCGAACATGGGAAACACAAACTCGTGCGTCCCCAGCCCCGCTCCCCAGATCGGGAACTCCTGCCACACCCGCAGTGCGCCAAGGGTGAGCTCCCACCGGCTAGCGAGCTGCTCGCGAGATTTGAGCGTGGCGAGTCGCTCGTAGATCGCATCGAAGTCGACCAGCAACATGGCAGCAAGCGCTCCCAGTGGCAGCATAACGAACACCCATCCCCGGCGGCCCAACGTGCCGCGAAGCCACAACGCCGTCCCGACGATCGCCGCAGCGATCGTCATCGACAAGGCGCCGTTGCGGCTCAACGAGGTCAGCACTGCCACAGCGCACAAGACGAGCCCCGCCAGCAGGGCGCTGTGCTGCGACAAACGCGCCCCGCCGAAGGGCCGAGCCGGTTCGTCGCCGCGACCGGATTTGCCGCGCTCCTCGTGCAGTCGTACGAGCAATAGCGCTACCCCCGCGCCCATCGACAAGTTCATGAATTGGCAGAAATTGCTGTAGTTGACGAAGCTGCCCGAAGTGAGCCGGCTCGTCCCCGCGTTGACGGTCCAGTAAATCTTGTCGGCCCGCGTGGCGATCTGCACCAGGGCGAGCGCCGCCTCCACGCAGCCGACGGCAAACACGATCGCCAGCAGCCGTTTGATTTGCGGCTTCGAGCGAAACGTCGCGGCAGTCACGAAGAACACGGCGACGCCCACCAGCAGCATTCGCAGGCCGTGTGCGGTGGCTGGCGGGTACATGCTGATCGTCGAATCCGCCGCCGCGGCGTCTTTGGCGCCAAGCAGTTCTGCGCGGACGTTCGCCGACGAGGGCGAAACGACCGACAACGCAACCGGTGGAAGTGGCGCTAGCTGGAGACTCGTCGCCGCCACGAACAGCAGCAGCGGCACATACGCCCAACTCCACGGGGGCTGAAACGTGCGATCGATCGCCACGCGTAGCGCGACAAACATGGACAGCGTCGCCGCCAGGCCGACGACGACCAACTCGCTCCACGCTTCCACCGCCCCAAACGCCAGCGGCATGAACGCCAACAGAGCCGCCAGTAAGCTCGCGATCGCCTGATCCCAGCGATTCCGCGGGGCAGTCAGTAGTTCGGGGAGCACGAGCGGCGCCGAAATCATTGCGTCACCTCGTTCGACTCCCGTTCTACGCGCTCGCCCTGCAGCACGTGCCACGGGTTCGCCAGGCACATCGCCCGCGCCGCGTCGCGGCCCACTTCACGGGCCAGCGCGTCGAGCGCCGCGGATAGGCACGGCGGCCGCCGGCCGACGTCGTGAGCATCGGTGGCCACGAGGCTCACCAGCCCCGCGTGCACCAGCCGCCACGCTTCGTCGTTGGCCCGAGGTCCGAAGTCCCCCAAAAGACTCCCCGCGGTGATCTGCACAGCGGCGCCCGCGGCGACCCAGGCTTCGATCCGTTCCGGCACGAGGGCGAGGTAACGATGCCGCTCCGGATGCGTTATGATTGCCTGCACGCCGCGCTCGGCGAGCGCGGCGATTGTCGGCGACGGGTCGACAAACACGTCGAACGGGAGTTCCAACAGCAAGTGTCGCCGTCGGTCGGCCAAACAGAGAATCAAGTCGCCGTCGAGCAGACGCGGGAGCCGCTCGTCGATCCGCACGTCGGCGCCCGGGGCCAGCTCCAGCGGAATGTTCGCTGCTGCGAGCTCCGCGGCGAATTCAACGACAGCCGCGCAAATGGTCGCCGCTGAATTGAACTGCTCGTAGATTCCCAACTGATGCGGCGTGGCGATGACGGTCGTCACGCCGTCCGCTACGAGCGCCGCGCACAGCTCCAAGGCCTCATTGACAGTGGCCGGGCCGTCGTCGATCCCCGGCAGGCAATGGCAATGCACGTCGACGCACCGCGGCGCGTCCCACTCGGCGAGGCGCGCTTGTTGCGTCGGCGACCAGACTGGCGAGGCGCCCATGCTGGATCACATCTCGTTGCCGGCCGCAGCCGGCGTGGCCTGCGGCGCCGGCAGGGCGCGACTCTTTTTGCGCCGCGCCGCCGACAATTCTTCGGCGCGGTCGCCGCCGTAGCCGTACTGGTCGAACTCGCCGTACCCGTAGGAGCTGTGTCTGCTCGTCGGCACGCCGTTGACGACGACGCCCAATCGGGTCGCACGTACCCGCCAGAGCTCGTTGCGGGCCGCCAGGCTGAGTCGCCGGGCCGAGCGCTCGGCCCGAAGGACCAACAGGGTCGCGTCGCTGACCGCGGCGATCACCCGCGCGTCGGCCACCGGCATGACGGGCGGCGAGTCGATGATGATCTTGTCGTACCTGCCTTTCAATTCGGCGAGAAGTTCGGCGAAGTAGCCGTTGTTCAACAGTTCCACCGGATTCGACGGCAGCGGTCCGCAGGGCAACAGGTCGAGCGACTCGACGCCTGACGGAACAATCGCATCCGACGCCGGTCGCCGTTCCGACAGCACCGACACGAGGCCGATGGCAGCCGGAACCTCGAAGACGACGTGCTGCGTCGGCTTCCTCAAGTCGGCGTCGACGAGCAGCACTTTCTGGTCGGCCTGCGCCATGGCGATCGCCAGGTTGCTGGCCACGGTGCTTTTGCCGTCGCCGGGCGAGGGAGATGTGACGGCGATGACCTTAGCATCCTGTCCGGCGAGCCCGAAGTGCAGCGCCGTTCGCAGCGTGCGCATCGCTTCGGCGATTGCCGAACGTGGGGCATGGTCCACTAGGCGACCCATGTACGACGAATCTCGCGACGCGCCCAGGTATGGCAACACGCCCAGCACAGGCAGTTGCAGCACCTCGGCCACTTCGTCGACGCTGCGCAGCCGGTGGTCGACGAGGTCGCGCAGCCACGCGAGTCCGAGGCCCAAGACCCCGCCTAGAAGCACGCCGATCCCGAGAAACTGCGGGCGGCGCGGATAGCTGGGCTCGGTCGGGGTTCCCGCAGCTTCGAGGATGCTGACTTGCAGCGAGTCGTATTTCTCCGACAGGTTCACTTCCTTAATCAGCTCATCGAGGATGTCGCACATCTTTTCGGTGCGGGCATGTGCCTCCTCAAGCGACTTGAGTTGAACCATCAAGGAGCTCACCCGTGTGGCCGCCTCGAACTGCCGGTCGTAAGCGGCCTGCAGTTCGTTGCGCTTGTGGTCCAATAGCTCGTAGTCCTGGCGGAGCGACTCGACGTAGTTCTCAACAATAGACTGCTGCGCAGCGCGAAGTTCCGTTTCGAGTTTGGTCAACGAATCCTTAAGCATCTGCACGCGAGGGTGGCCCTCGCCCCATCGCGCTCGTTGGTCAACCAGCGCCTGTTCGAGCTGTTGGACCTGCCGCTGCAGTTCGACGTCGCGGGGGGCCTGCCGGTCGGAGCCGGCCATTTCAAGGAGATGGGATCGTTGGCTTGGCGCTTCGTACATCTTCTGGACGCGGTGATAACGCGTTTTCGCCTCCAGGAGTTCGAACTCCGCGGCGTTAAGCTCTTCGGAGAGGGCCGCGAAGCGCAGCGTCACCACATTGTCGTCCGACACCTGCACGGCCAACTCGGGGTGCTGCTGGTGAAAGTCGGCGAGTGCCGCGCGTCGTTCGTCCAGCTCCTCGTCGTGGCGCCGTTTGTCGTCCCGCAAGTTCGTCAGCACGTCGGCCGCACTGTTCTTGCGCTGCTCGACGAAGCTCTCGATGTACCTTTCGACGACGGAATTGACCAACTGTGCGGCGTCTTGGGCATGGGGCAATTCGGCCCGGACGTTGATGATCTCGTCATTGACGCCGACGCTCACTTGGATGCACTTGCGAAGCAGGGCGACCGGATTGTCGACGCCGCGGAAGGATTCGAGATTGGCATTCTCGGGGTCGTCGGCCGCGGCGGCCAGCACCGCGGTCGAACGAATCAACTCAGCCTGCGTGTACAAGTAGTTGATCGAGTATGCGGCCTGCGTCTGATCATCGAACAGCCCCGGCAGGTTCCGCTCGACATAGATGCGTGATTCGCTGGTGTACAAGGGTGTGACCCGTTCGAGCAGCGCCCACGCCGCGCCGCCGCCGGCGATCATCGTCAGAAGCAGTAGCCACCGGCTGCGCCACGCCAGCGCCAGCAGGCTCGTCTCGCGTCGATCGGGGGATTCGGGCAGCCGGCCGTCGGAGGGCGGTTCCGCGAGCGGGAACGGGTTGACTTCAACGAGCGACGACATAGGAAGACGCTGACATCGCCACTGCCATTCGGCGGCCGACGAGGAACCCAAGACGCATCCCGGCGCTCGCCAGTCTGACGCCCCGCGGCATGTGGCTGCGACGCAGCACGTGCCGCCGGGCTCGGCGGGCACAAATCCGGCTCTTGGCAGTCTATCCAACGCCACGGCGGCAAACAAACGGCGTGCCGCGACGCCGGGGGCGGAAAGGTCGCAAATCCGTAACGATGGTGACGGCCGGTCAGGCTTTTTCGGCCGAACTCGCGGCGGTTTGCTGGATGCGGCGTCCTCGGCCGCATTATGATGAGAGACTCACGCCGGGCCCGATTTTCAGGCTCGCGCCCGCGGCGATTTGCCCGCCGGGCGAGATCCCCAACATCGTTCCTGGGCGCCTTAAATGTGGTGACTTTTCCGCTGGCGTTTCGGTCGCAGGTGCACCGACGTGGACGGAGTCTTCGCCGGAGTGTTCGATTTTCCTCGCCTCACGAGTCTTCGATGATCCAACTCGATAAGAATCCGGCGACCTCGTACTCAGCCGCGACCGGCGACGCGCGCCTCGGCGCCGACGACTGGGCCCAGCGATGGACGGTCGCTTATTGCAAGCCTCGCCAGGAAAAAGCTCTGGCGTGGGATCTCCGCGAGCGCGGTTGCTCCTACTTCCTGCCCATGGTGCTGCGGGAAACGTCGTCCGGCGGGCGTCGACGGCAGAACTACTATCCGTTGTTCCCTTCCTACTTGTTCGTTCCCGCGGGCGACAACGAGCGGCTGACGGCGCTGAAGACCGAACGGATCGTCCGTTTTGTGGAAGTCGACGACGCCCAGCAGGAGGCGTTCTGCCGTGAGATTGCCGCTCTGGAGACAGCATTGCGTAACTGCCCGGAGTCGGTCGAGCTTTATGCCCATCTGGCCGTGGGGACGCGCGTGCGCGTGAAGGTGGGTCCGCTCAAGGGCGTGGAAGGCGTCGTGATGCAGCATGAGCAACGCCACAAGCTGTGGCTGGGCGTGACGGCTCTTGGCGTGGGCGCGACCGTGGAAATCCACCCCGACTTGGTGGAGCAGATTTGAGCGTCCTGGCATCTGCGGAGTCCGCCATCGGCGGCGCCAGTGTGCCTCGCCGACTGCGGGTGTTGTTCGTCAACCGGTCGTATTGGCCCGACGTCGAGGCGACCGGCCAGTTCCTCACCGAGCTGTGCGAGGACTTGGCCGACGAGTTCGACGTGCATGTGCTGTGCGGCCAGCCGCGGCAAACGGTGGATGACGTGCGATGGGAGCGGGCCGGCCGCAGTCTCCACCACGGCGTCGTCATTCATCGCGTACGGCACGCGCAGTTCGACAAGGCGTCGTTCTGGGGCCGGTTGGCGAATATGGTCACCTTCCAAACGGCAGCGGCGTGGTGGTCGCTGCGCGTCCCGCGTCCCGACGTTGTGGTCGTCGAAACCGATCCGCCTTTTCTTTGTCTACTAGGTTCGCTGCTCCAACGACTTCGCGGCGTCCGCCTGATTTGCTATCTCCACGACATCTATCCCGACGTCGCTGTCGCTCTCGGTCAGCTCCGCGAGCGCACATCGACGGGGGTCCTGCGGCGGCTTTTTCACAGCGCGTATTGCCGCAGTGACGCGGTCATCGTGCTAAGTCGCGATATGCGTGCGGCGCTGGTCGAAGCTGGCGTACCGGGCGAGAAGATTGAGATCATCCCCAATTGGGTCGACGTCGACGCGGTGCATCCGGTGAAGGAGAGCAACCGGTTCCGCCGCCGCCACGATCTCGAAGGCAAGTTCGTGGCAATGTACTCAGGCAATATGGGGCTTAGTCAACGACTCGATCAGGTGCTCGCGGCCGCCGAGCTGCTCCGCGACCGCGACGATGTCGTCCTTGCGATGGTCGGCGACGGCGCCGATCGCGGGAGGCTGGATCGCATCGCCGCCGAGCGTTGCCTGGCCAACGTTCGCTTCTTCCCGTATCAGCCCAAGGAGCAGTTAGCCGACAGCCTGAGCGCCGCCGACCTGCATCTTGTGATCCTGCGACCGGAGGTGAAGCGACTCCTTATGCCAAGCAAGCTGTACGGCGCGTTGGCCTCCGGCACGCCCGTGCTCGTCGCGGCCGATCCGGCCTGCGAGCTATCGTCCATCGTCGCGGACAACAACCTGGGCTGCGTCGTTCCGTCCGACGATCCTGGCCGGCTGGCCGCCGCGATTTGCGACTACGCCGATTCTCCCGCCTTAGGCGTGGCTCAAGGGGAGCGCGCCCGCCGCTACGCCGTCGACAATTGCCGCCGGGAGACAAGCGTGGCGGCAATGCGGGAGGTCTTGCTCGGCCGCTCGAGCCCCGCGCCAACGCCGCTGAACTCCGCCGCTGCGGTCCCGGAACTCGCTTGGAACGGCTAAGGCAGCCGGTTGCTCGATCGGACGATGTCAGTCACCCGTAGCATTGTGTTCGGCGCCGCGGCCAGTTGGTTCAGCCGCGGGATGACGATCGTTATGGGTCTCGCGCTCATGCCGGCGTTGTTCCGCAACCTGCCGGCGGAGGAACTCGGCGTCTGGTTGCTGCTGGGGCAGACTCTGGCCGGCGCCGCGGTCCTCGATTTTGGCTTTGGCGTCACGCTCACACGGCGCATCGCGCTGGCCAAGGGTAAGAGCGGCAGCGACCCGTCGGCGCGGTTGACCGATGAGACGCGGCGGGAGATCGCCGCGCTCATGACTACTGGTCGAAGGATCTACGGCGCACTCGCCGCGCTGGGTTTCCTTGCCGCATGGTTGATGGGCGTTGTGTATCTCCAGCGACTTGAGTACACGAGCGTATCGCCGTCGACCGCCGTGACGGCGTGGACCATTCTATGCATGAGTCAGGCGTTGCTCGTGTCGTCGACGCTGTGGACTTGCCTCATGCAGGGCGTAGGCTACGTCGGTTGGGATACAATTCTGGCGACGCTGGCCAGCGCAGCGACGCTGGCTGTGCAGATTGCGGTCGCCTTGCTCGGCGGCGGATTGGTCAGCCTCGCCGCCGTTGCTGCCGTGGGAAGCCTCGTCCAGCGCGGCCTGTTGCTGGCGTTCACGCGCCGTCGACGGCCGGAGCTGTTCGAGCTTCAAGGCGCGTGGGACGGCGCCGCGTTCCGCAGCATGGTTAGCCCCGCCGCCCGCGCCTGGGCGACGGCCGTGGGCGTCTTTCTGGTCTTCAATACGGACCAGTTCTTCATCGGCTCCACGAAGGGCGTTGCGGAAGTGCCCGCGTATCGTGCCGCGTTCGTGCTCGTCCACAACGTCACGATTCTCGCGGTCGCGTTCGGCGGCGCCTCAAGCGTGTTCGTCAGCCACCTGTGGCAGGCGGGCGAGATTCCCGAAGTGCACCGTGTGGTGCTTCGCAATGTGCGGCTGGGACTTTTGATCATGTTGGCGGCGACGGCCGCGCTGGCGGTGGTTGGCGAAAGCGTGATCACGGCGTGGCTCGGACCGGGCCGTTTTATCGGATATCCGGTGCTGTTGGTGTTTCTCGTCAGCGAAACACTCGAAGCCCAAAGCTACATTGTCGCCACGGCTTCCCGCGCGACCGAGGACGAAGCGTTCGCGTGGTCGGCGCTGGCAGCCGGGATGGTGAAATTGATCTTGGCATTCCTCTTACTTCCGCGATTCGGACTGCTCGGCCTGGCCGCGGCGAACGCGCTCGCGCTGCTGGCGACTAACCATTGGTACATGGTGCGCCGCGGGCTGAACCGGTTGAGGATCCCGGTTCGATCGTATTTCGCGCAAGTAGTCGCCCCATGCGCGGTGTTTTTCGTATTGAGCTTCGGTTCGCTCTGGATGGCGTCGCAGGCGCTGACACACGTCGGCGACCTTTGGCGGGTCGTCGCCATCGCGGCCTTGGCTGGTGGATTGTTGGCAATGGCGATCTGGAGCGTCGTGCTGGAGCCAGCCCAACGACTCCGTGTGCTTCGCGGCGCCAGCGCCGCCTCGACTTGACTGAGTGCGACTTCTGCTCACCATTCTCCACAGTTTGACTCGCATTCGCGGACACGCATTGTCAACGCTGGGCCTTGGTTCGGCGTCAGTCGTCGTCGACGCCGGCGCCCACCGCGGCGAGTTCAGCCGCCAGCTCGCGGAGCGTTTTGGCTGCCAGTGCTACCTGGTGGAAGCGAATCCCGAACTGGCCGATGCGCTGGGCCGTGAGAAGACCTTTGCCGGCGTGACCGCGGCGGCCCTCGGCGTTCGCGCCGGCTGCGCCCCGTTCTACGTCCGCCAGAATCTCGAAGCGAGCAGCCTCTTGCCCGGGGGCGGAGCCACGGTCGCCGCGACCAACGCCGAGGTGATTTCCTTACGGTCCCTCGTCGAACGCTACGACCTGCCGCGGATCGATGTGCTGAAGCTCGACGTCGAGGGCGCTGAGTTCGACGTGTTGATCAACGCGCCTGCTGAGATGCTAACCGCGATTGGCCAGATCACCGTTGAATTCCACGATTTTCAACCCGCGTTCCAGGGACGTGGATTGTACGAACGAGTTCGCCGCCGACTCCGCTCGTTGAACTTCGCCTGCTGCTCGACCGCATTTCGGACGCACGGCGACGTGCTGTTCCTCAATCGATCGCGATTCACCATCGGCCCCGCCGCGTCGCTGGGGCTCGCCGTGGCGGCGCGCTGGCATTTGCGACTGCGCGCGGCGACGCAATGAGACCTCAACCGTTATCAGGCGCCGCCCTTTGGGTTCCATGAAGTTCATCGCCGTACAGACGGGCGCTCGTCGCGGGTACGCGGCGCCGGCAATCCTCGAACAGGCCGGCATGCTGGAGCGATTTTATACCGATGTGTGTGGCTCGGTCGGCATGGGCGCCGTCGCGGCCCGGCTCCGGCATGTTCCGATCGTATCGTTGCCGCTAAGACGGTTGCACGCCCGCCGGATTCCGCCCGCCGTCGCGGCGAAGACGCGCACGTTTAGCGGTCCCGTCGTTCGCCGGACCTTTGACGGCTGGCGATTGAACGACGCAGCAGCCGCCGCGTTTCGGCGGCACACGGAGTTCACTCGCCGCTGGGGCGACGCCATGGTGCGGGCGGGATTCGGCCAGGCGACGCATGTGTTCTCGATGCTTGGCGAAGGCGGGCCGTTTCTCACCGAGGCGAAGCGCCGGGGACTGACTGTTGTCAGCGAGGTCTATATTCTGCTTAGTACGCTTCGGATTGTCGCCGCCGAGCAACGCGCATTCCCTGGCTGGGAGCCGCCAAGCGATCCCGCCGTGATGGCCGCGATTGAAGCCGACACGCAATTGGGACTAGTGGCGTCGAGCGACTATTTCATTTGTCCCTCGCCGGCTGTGCAGGCCGATCTGGTGGCCAATTGGGGCGTCGACGCCGACCGCACGGCGGTCGTGCCGTATGGCGTTCACTCGCGCTGGCTCGAGATGGAGCCGCGGCCGACGCCCGGCCGCGTGCTGTTCGTGGGGACCGGGGGCCTCCGCAAGGGCATCCACTACTTAGCTCGTGCGGCCGAACTGCTCGCCGCGGCAGGAGACAAGCTGGAGTTCCGCGTCGCGGGCCGCGTCGCGCCGCAGATTGCCGCACGTCCGGAATGCCGGGCGTTCAACTTCCTCGGTTCGGTGCCGCGAGAGCGCATCCATGAAGAATTTCAACTGGCCGACGTGTTTGTACTTCCTTCATTGGCCGAAGGCTCCGCGGAATCAACGTATGAGGCTCTGGCCGCTGGCTTGCCTGTGGTGACGACGGCTGCGAGCGGTTCCGTCGTGCGAGACGGCGTCGAGGGCCGCGTCGTGCCCGAGCGCGACGCCGAATCCCTGGCGGCCGCACTTGTTGAACTTGTTGCGGATCGAGACAAAAGAAATCGCATGGCCGCCGCCGCCCGCGAGCGCGCCCGCGACTATACCTGGGAGCGGTACGGCGAGCGGCTGATTGCCGCTCTCCGCCGCTGGGGATAACGGATCGCGATGCCCGCCTGGAAAAAGCCCGCGACGGCAACCATCGTGATCACGACCAAAAATCGCCGCGATGACCTGTGGAAAGCCCTGGCTTCGTGCATCACGCAAACCGCGTCGCCGGAAATCGTCGTCATCGACGATGGGTCGAGCGACGGCACGTCGGAGATGGTCGCCGGGGAGTTCCCGGCCATTCGGCTGATCCGTCACGACGAATCGCGAGGCTTGATCGTTCGCCGCAATGAGGCGGCGCGCCTGGCGACTGGCGACGTGATTGTCTCGATGGACGACGACGCGGAGTTCTCGGACGTGCGAATCGTAGAGTTGACTCTGCAGGAGTTTGTCGACGAGCGAATTGCCGCGGTGGCGATGCCGTTCATCAACGTCAAGCAGAGTCCCGCGATCCGGCAACGCTCGCCAAGCGAAGGCGTCTGGCTGACGAACGAGTTCATCGGTACGGCCTATGCCATTCGACGTGACGTGTTTGAACGCCTGGGCGGCTTCCGCGAAGCGCTGTTCCACCAGGGCGAGGAAGGCGACTTTTGCCTGCGCCTGTTGGACGCCGGCTACGTTGTGCGGCTCGGCGCCAGCGAGCCAATCCTGCACTACGAATCGTCGACTCGCGATAAGCGCCGGATGGAGATATTTGGCCAGCGAAATCTGATGTTGTTCGCGTGGCATAATGTGCCGGCGTCGATGCTGCCGGTCCACCTGCTTGCCACCGTGTGGAACGGCGTTGCCTGGGGTGTGCGGCGCGGCTGCCTGTGGGACCGTTGCGTCGGCACGTGGCGTGGCGCCGTCGCCGTTGCCCAGCAATGGCGGCGTCGTCGACCGGTAAGCCGCAACGCGTATTGCCTGTATCGCCGCCTCAAGAAGCAGGGCCCCGCGGAGTTCTCGCAAGTCTGCGACGACCGGCGACGCGAATCGGCTTGGCCCACTGCCCCGGAGCCTTGCCGCGGAGCGACATGAGATTTCACGCGCTCTTGCCCGTTCGCGACGAAGCCGACGTCATCGACCAGTCCCTGCGCCAGCTGCTCGACTGGGCGGACGTGGTGCATGTGTTCGACGCCGGCAGCGTCGACGACACCTGGGAGATTGTTCAAGCCGTCGCCGCACAAGACGAACGCGTCCGGACGCTGCGAAAGGATCCGGTGTACTTTTCCGAAACGCGGCTCCGCGGCTGGATGTTCCAACAAGCCCGTCAAGAGATGCGAGACGGCGACTGGTTTCTCCGCGTCGACGCCGACGAGTTTCACCACCTTCCGCCGCCGGAGTTCGTCGCATCGCGCCTCCGGCGGCACGAGACGATCGCCTATCACCAGTATTACAACTTCTGCCTGCTGGAGTCCGAGGTCCGCGACTGGGAGGCTGGTCGAGAAACGCTGGCGGATCGCGGCCGGCCCATCGACCAGCGGCGCCGTTGGTACAAGCCCAGCGAATACAGTGAGCCGCGGCTGTGCCGCTATCGCCGCACCATGAAGTGGCCACCGACGGTATCGTTTCCCTTCAACGCGGGATTTGTGGCGCGCGAGCGGCTGCCAATTCGCCACTATCCGCATCGCGATCCGGTGCAGCTGGAGCGTCGCTGCCGACTTCGGGCGGTCATGTTGGCCGATGCGGAGAATCGCCAAAACTGGTCGCGTCCCGAATTGCACCCATGGGCCGAAACGGATTGGCGAAAGTTCGTTACACCTGACGATAGCTCGGGACTGCGGCAGTGGGCTCCGGGAAGCCAACTCGAAGACGTGAAGTTCGTCAATCATCTGGCGAGGCCGCACATTCGACTGGCCCAGCGGCTGGTCCACGGGTTCTTGCTGCCGCTGTTGGATCGCCGGCGTCCGGCTTGGCCCGATGATGCGTACCCCCAGCGGATTCCTCCCGAACTCGTCGCCAAGTTGAGTCAGTTGTTGAATACGCACGAAGAAATACCGTCCATTGTTCGGTAACGGTCTGCATGTGAGCCCGACGCCACTCTCAACCGCCACGCAACGACTGCTAAGTTCCATGCCTTTCGCTGCCCGATGTTCCGCCTGAACCTCCCATCCGATTCGCGCACGCGCGTGCTCTTTTCCTGCACGGGCGTCGGCATCATGAATCGCGGCATCGAATCCTTCTTTCGCGAGGCGTTCGATGGCCTGCGCGGCTTGGAAGGAGTCGATGCGCTGCTCCTCAAAGGCGCCGGCCCGGCGACCGCCGACGAGCGCGTCGCCTGGACGCTTCCTCGCACAGGTCGCCTGGCCCCGCTCGTGGGAAGCATGGCGGGGCGGAACGGATACGTGGTCGAGCAGTGGAGCTCGTTGCCGTCGGCCGTGCGAGCTGTACGCCGCTTCCGTCCCCATGTCGTCTATTACAGCGACGCGAATCTCGGATTCCTGCTCCATCGCCTGCGGCGGCGGCTGGGCGTGCCGTTTCGGTTGCTGTTTTCCAACGGAGGGCCGTGCCATCCGCCGTTCGTGCGCACCGATTTCGTGCAGCAGGTGGCGCCCCATTACCTCGACGAAGCGCTGTCGGCCGGGGAGCCTGCCGAGAAGCACCTCTTTGTGCCCTATGGCATTCACGTGCCGGCGCAGCCGCCCGTCGTCGAGGCAGCCGCCAAGCGAGCGTTGCGTTCAAGGCTGGGGCTGCCGATCGATCGGCCCGTAGTGCTAAGCGTCGGTTGGATTTCAGCCGCGCACAAGCGGATGGACTACGCGATCCGCGAGGTCGCGTTGCTACCCGAGCCGCGGCCGTATCTGCAATTGCTTGGCGCGATGGATGAATCGAGCCGCGAGATCGTGGAGCTAGGCCGTTCGCTGCTGGGCGCTCACGGGTTTTCGGCGGCGAGCGTCCCCTTCGAGCGTGTGTCGGATTACTACCGCGCCGCAGATTGCTTCGTGCTTGCGTCGCTGCAGGAAGGGTTTGGCCGCGTGTACTTGGAAGCGTTATCGCACGGATTGCCGACGATCGCGCACAGGCATCCGGTGATGGAATATGTCCTGGACGACGTGGGGACGCTCGCGGACCTGAGCTGCTCCGGCGGCTTGGCTAGCGAGTTGCCGGGCGCCCTTGCCGGAGCCTGCGGCGCCACCGCGGCCCGCACGCGTTGGCAAAGCGTGCGGAAGCGATTCAGTTGGGATGCGCTGCGGCCGCGGTATCAGGAGATGTTCCTCCGCTGCGCCGCGGGCGCCAAGGAACGTGCCATTGATGGCTGAAACGTATCTCCTCGCCCTGGCAATCGTGCTGCTCGGCGTGCTCGCGCACGGCCTGATTGCACCGGCGAGATATTACGAATTCCCGTACTTTATGAGTGCGGCATTTGCGGTGTTCCTCCTGCCACAAGCGTACTCGCTATGGCGATTTCCCGGCGCCGCGACGCCGGGCGCCATTGAGGCCGTGCTACTGATGACGTTGTTATGCGCGCTGGCTTGCCTGGTCGGCTACGGCGCCAGGCCCAACCGCTGGATCGTCGAGCGAACGCACATCCGCGTCGACGACCGACGGTTGTTTCATTGTGGCGTCCTGTTCGTTGCTTGCGGCTTTGTCTTCATGTCGCTCATTGGCCAGATGTCCGCCGCTGAGCGTGGCGGGAGCATGTGGACCGGTCGAGCAACGATCTACTTATTTTTCGCGTCGCTGACCTATCCGGGCTTCTCAATCTGCCTGCGGCAATCGCTGCTCCACGGCGGCGGCGTCCCCTGGCTATGGACTGGGCTGGGCGCCGTCATACCCATCGTGTCGGCCGTGTTTTACGGGCGGCGGGAACCCGCCATCCTGTTCGCCGTCACCGTGGCGATGACGCTGTTCTTTCAGAAGCGATGGGTTGCGCCGCGATCGGCGATGCTTGCCGCGATTCTCGGCGCCACTCTCGCAATTCCCGCCACGACCCAATATCGCATCGCGTTGCACGAGGGACCGAGTTTCGATCGCATCAGCCAGATTGACTTCGTCGACAATTTTCGGCGATATCTCTCCGGCGCATCGATCTTGGAGCTGCGCAACGCGGCGATGATCATTGATGCGACAGCCCAAGCCGGCGAGTACGGCTGGGGCGCCGCGTACTGGGATCAGCTTGTTTTTCGCTTCGTGCCTGCGCAGATCGTCGGCAGGGGGATCAAGGAAGGCCTGATGTTTCGCAGTTCGGACGAGCGGATGCGCGAAGATCTGTCGATGCGCGGCTACAAGGTTCCCGTCGGCTCGACTGTGACCGGCATGGCCGACTCGTTTCAACAGTTTGGCTACGCTGGATGCTTGTTCTTTGCGGCGTTAGCCGTTGTGTTCAAGAGCCTATGGCGGGCCAGCCTGCACCACGACGCCGTGTTCGCGCAATTGCTGTACATCCAGACGTCGACCTCGGCGATGCGGGCCATCACGCATCAAACCGTCGACTACCTCCCCGGGCTGGCATACAACCTGGTTTTTCTGGGGCTCGCAGCATTGTACGCGCGATCGCCAATGCCGCAGCCTCTCATACGACGAGCGTCCACGACCGCACGATGAGTCTCGCCTCGCGATCGGAAGTCCCGATTTCGCCGACAGTTGAGGCGATGCAAGCGAAGTTCCACGCGAATTTGGCGAGCCCTCGCGGTTCGTCGACCCCAGTCGTGGCCGTCTGTTTTCACCGCCTTGGGCCCTATCACGCAACACGACTCGCCGCTGCAGCCGAATTGCTCAACGTCACCGCGGTCGAATTCTCCGGCACGACGGATGCCTACGCTTGGGACGCTGTGGGCCTGGACCGGCGCGTACGGAGGGTCACCGTCCGCCCTGAGTCGGACCTGCGAGCACTGCCGTCGAGCGCCCGTAGCTCCGCGATTCGGGCGGCGTTGGACGACGTAAAGCCGGATGTGGTGGCGATTAACGGATGGTCCGACAGCGGCGCACTCCATGCGCTCGTCTGGTGCGTGCGAAATGCCGTCCCGGCAATCGTGATGTCGGAAACACGTCGTCGCGACGCGCCTCGACGCGTAGGACTCGAATGGGCGAAGCGACGCGTCGTGTCGTGCTTCGCGTCCGCGTTGGCGGGCGGTGAATCGCATGCCCAGTACTTGACGGAATTGGGCATGCCACCTTCGCGATGTTCGCTGGGTTACGACGTCGTTGACAATCGGCATTTCCAACCGAGACCTAATCGCAGCGCCGGCGTCGTTCGAGTGCATGGGGCCCCATTGCCAGAAAAATACTTTCTCGCGTCGTGTCGTTTCATCCCCAGGAAGAATCTTCCGCGCGTGATCCAGGCGTTTGCCGCCTACCGGCGTCGGGCTGGCCCCGCGGCCTGGGATTTGGTGATTCTCGGGGATGGCCCCCAGCGCCTCGAGCTGGCGCAATGGTGCAGCGAACTCCATGTCGCCGAGCACGTTCACATGCCGGGCTTCAAGCAATATGATGAGTTGCCCGTATACTACGCCGCGGCCAACGTGTTCGTGCACGCCAGCACGGTGGAGCCGTGGGGCCTGGTCGTGAACGAAGCCATGGCGGCGGGCTTGCCCGTCCTCGTGTCCCGACATTGCGGCTGCGCGGCGGAGCTCGTCAGCGACGGCGCCAACGGATACGTATTCGACCCGCTCAACGTGGAAGAGCTCGCCCGACGAATGAACCAGCTTGCACACGGCGGCGCCGACTTGGAGGCGATGGGCCGCGCGAGTCAGCAAATCGTCTCCGCCTGGGGACCCGAGCGATTCGCCCGAGGGCTTGCCGAAGCAGTGGATCGGGCGCTTCACACGGCGGCGCGAACATCCCGATGGTGGGATCGATTGGTCGTGAACCTCCTGGCGCGGCGATGAAGGCGGCCCTGCTCAGCGGATCATTGTCGCGTAACTCGGGCGGGCTGTTCACGAGCGTAAGACGGCTTGCCGAGAATCTGCGATCCGCGGATTGGGAAGTGCAGGTGTTCGGCTGGTATGACGAGTACTTCGACCAGGACGGGCCGGCGTGGCAGGAGCCGCGGCCGATCGCGCTGCACCCGCGATCCTGGGCTCCGAGCGGGTACACGCCGGAGTTACCGGGCCTATTGACGCAGTTTCGACCCGACGTGGTGCACCCGCAGTTCCTGTGGACGTACGCCTCGCGGTGCAACTTGGAGCATTCGCGCCGACATGGCACGCCGTATGTCATTTCGCCGCGCGGCATGCTTGATCCGTGGGCCCTGCGCCGCTCAGGCTGGAAAAAGGCGTTGGCGCGGCGGCTGTTCGAGGGCGCCCATCTGTCGCGTGCCGGGTGCCTCCATGCCCTTTGCGAGGAGGAACTGCATTCCGTGCGACGGCTTGGACTGCGCAATCCGGTGTGTGTGATTCCCAACGGCGTGGACCTGCCGGAGTTGGCGAACGGCGCGGAGCAGAATGGCTCGCCGTCCGCGGCACGAAGGAAGACGCTGCTCTACCTTGGTCGCATCCACCCGAAGAAGGGACTCGCTCATCTGCTTCGCGCATGGCGTGGCCTGCGGCAGCGCGGATTTGCTCCGCTCCGAGAATGGACGGCGGTCATTGCAGGTTGGGATCAGGCGGGGCACGCGACGGAACTGGCGACACTGGCCGCCGAATTGGGAATCGCGGACGACGTGCGGTTTGCGGGACCGCTGTTCGGCGACGCCAAGGATGCAGCCTTCCGCAGCGCGGACGCCGTCGTGTTGCCGTCGCTGAGCGAGGGATTGCCGATGGTTGCGCTGGAGGCGTGGTCCTACGGCAAGCCGGTGCTCATGACGCCGCAATGCAACTTGCCGGAAGGCGTGGCCGTGGAAGCGGCGATCGCCGTGCAGCCCGACGCGGAAAGCTTGGCCGACGGGCTCGCGACGTTGCTCACCGCGTCGGACGAGCAGCGGACAGCTATGGGTCGACGCGGATTGGAACTGGTGCGGCAGAGATTTACATGGTCTAAAGCGGCGGGGGAAATGGCTGCCGTGTATCGATGGCTCGTGGGAGGCGGCGCCACGCCGTCGTGCATTGTCCGAGAGTGAGCGAACTCCTGAACTTGGCGTTATCATCACCGCTCCGGCGGTCGACGTCGCCGGAAATCGCGCGTCGCAGAAGTATTCTCGCAGCGAGCAAATCGCCCGCCTCGCCTGGGCGGGGAGCCAGCCGCTGTTTCGGTGGTCGCCGCGGCCCCTCTATGCGTGGCGGGCGTGGTTGCTGCGGCGGTTTGGCGCCCGCGTTGGCCGGAATGTGCACATCGACCCCACGGTGCGCATCGCTCAGCCGTGGAATCTGGAGATCGGAGACGATTCGGCTGTGGGCGACGCAGCGCGCATCTACAGTTTGGGACGGATTCGCCTTGGCGCCCGCGTTACGGTGTCGCAACACGCTCACTTGTGCGCCGGAACGCACGACTACGCCTCGCCGGACATGCGGCTGGTGAAACTGCCAATCACGATCGGCGACGACGCGTGGATTTGCACCGATGCGTTCCTTGGTCCTGGCGTGACCGTCGGAACCGGCGCGGTTGTGGGTGCACGGGCGGCTGTATTCAAAGACGTCGCGCCGTGGACGGTTGTCGGCGGGAACCCTGCGACGGTGATCAAGATTCGCAAGATGAGGGCCAGCGGGGAGCGTCCAGGTTGACTCACGCGATGCGCTCACTGCCCGTCACGGTGTTGATCGCCGCGAAGAACGAGGCGGCAAATCTCCCGCGGTGCTTGGCGGCCCTTGCGCGATTTGCGCGCGTGGTCGTCGTCGACTCGCACAGCCAAGACGCTATGGCGACGCTTGCCGAGCGTTTCGGCGCCGAGGTCGTGCAGTTCACCTATGCCGGCGGCTACCCGAAAAAGCGGCAGTGGGCGCTCGATGCCCTGGCGATTGACACGCCGTGGACATTGCTCCTCGACGCCGATGAAATCGCGCCGGCGGCATTAGTCGATGAAATCGCCCATGTCGTCGAGCATTCCGGCCCGTGCAATGCCTACCTGATCGTCAAAGGATTCCACTTCCTGGGCCGGCGGTTTCGCTTTGGAGGCTTCTCACACGCCGCTGTGGCGTTGTTTCGCACGGGCGCGGCGCGGTTTGAACGGCTCATCGACGACGCTCCCGACGCACTCGACATGGAAGTCCACGAACGGCTGATCGTCGACGAGCCTGTGGGCCGACTTCACACGCCGCTGGTCCACGAAGACGTCAAAGGCCTGGAAGCGTATCTCGACAAGCACAACAAGTACTCAACTTGGGAAGCGCGCGTGCGGCGTAAGTTTCTTACAACGGGTCGCTGGGGCGAGGACGCGATCACGCCGCGACTGACTGGCGACGCCCAACAGCAGCGACGGTTTCTCAAGCAGCTCGCGATGCGCATGCCGTTCGAGCCGTGGCTGTGGCTGACGTACCACCTCGTGCTGCGAGGCGGTTTCCTCGAAGGCCGCCGCGGGTGGATCGCCAGCCGGATTCGGGCCCAGTACATCGCGGATGTTCGCGCCAAATTGTTCGAGCTGAACCAGCGCGTCGCCATCATCGCCACGCCCGCCTGCTCGCCGCCGATGGAGTGCGACGCTCCTCTCAAGTCCCCACAGCTTTCGTTGGGAGAACGCTGATCGATGTCGGCCGCGGGCCTTCCATCGCTTGCCACGCCGCCGGTCGCGCCGTCGCTCGGCCGACGCTTGCCATGGGCGCTGGCTGCCCTGGGATTGGCCGCCGTGGCCTACGGGCCGCTGCTGGCGATGTTCTATCGCCAGCAATGGCAGAAGCCCCACTACCAGTATTTCCCGTTCGTTCTTGCCGCGTTCAGTTGGCTGCTCTGGCAACGGATGGCAGAGGCCCCGCCGCGGGCGCCGTCGCGAGAAAGCGGACATTGGCTTGACGGCGCGTTGCTCGCCGCCGCGGCCGGCCTGCTGCTCGCGGCGATCGCCATTCGCAGCCCATGGGGCGCCTGCGCGTCGCTGATTCTGTTGGCGGCTTTTGCCTGCCGTCAGATCGCACGCACGCGGCCGGTCACGAACATCTGGGGCGTGTGGATCATCTTGTGGCTGGTGCTCCCGCTGCCCTTCGGGCTCGACGACCGATTGATTGCTGCGCTCCAACTCACAAGCAGCCGGATCAGCAGCGTTGTCCTTGATTTCTTCGGAGTCGAGCATGTTATGGAGGGCAATACGCTGTGGCTGCCGCAGCGGTCGTTGTTTGTCGACGAGGCGTGCAGCGGCATCGTGTCGATCCTGTCGATCACCGCGTGCGCGGTCGTCTACGCGGTGATCAAGAACCGCACGCCGGCGCATACCGCGTGTTTGGCGTTGGCCGGAATGTTCTGGGCGACGATCATCAACGTGGGGCGGATTTCGACGATCGCGATCGTGCTCGATCGACGAGGGATCGACTGGTCCGCCGGAACGGCGCACGAGATACTTAGCCTGGCGTTATTTCTCGTCACCTTCCTGGCGCTGTTGAGCACCGACTGTGTGATTGAAGGCTGCCTGGCGCCGGTCGCGGCGCCATGGCGCGAGCAGTACGCCGACGACCTCCGATTTGGCGCACGGCTGGCGTCGGCATGGGACGCGCTGGCGTCGTGGGGCGCGCCGACGCATGTCGGCGCCGACCTTACGCACGCGCGGGCAACCACGACTTTGATCGCTGCGGCGGAACCTCAATGGGGGCAATTCCACGCGGGCGCCATTGCGCTGCTGTTTGTACCGTTGGCCGCATTGCAGGGTGCGTTGTTCGTGCAAGCGCTGCGCGTGGCGCCGGGCAACTCGGCGGCCGTCAAGCGTGCCGCGGCCGCGACGGTCGCCGACTTGCCGGCAACCCTGGCCGGACTCGAGCGCGTGGACTTCGTCCAGGAGAATCGCCATCACAACAGCGAACAGGGAATGCACTCACGGACCTACGTCTACCGCGGCGACGACGGCGCGTATGTCGTGTCGCTGGACTTTCCCTTCGTCAGCGGCTGGCACGAGGTCTCAGATTGCTACGTGTCAGCAGGATGGAAGCCGGTCGAGCGGCGCGTGGTCACGCCGTCTGTCGCAGCGGATAAGCAATCCTGGCCATTCGTTGAAGCGACATTCTCGAAGGCGGCCGACGGCTATGGCGCCGTCGTGTTCGCCGAGTTCGATCAGTACGGCGAGCCGCTCGTGCCGCACGAGGGATGGCTGGGGCCGCGTGACTCCTACTTTCTCAACCGCAATCACTATCTTCAAGATCGCAAGACGTTTCAGGTGCAAGTGTGGCTGGCGAGCCCGGCGCCAATCCGCGACGGGCAGCGGCGGCGCGCCGAGGAGCTGCTGCTGGAGGTTCGAGAACGGTTTCGCGAACTCGCCGTCTCATCAGCCGATGGCGAGGGCTCCGTCGATAGGTCGGACAGGCCATGATGCGTCCCCCGTTGTTTGACCGTCTGAATCGTGCCGTCCGTCGCGCATCGGCGCGCATCGGCGGAACTCTGGCACAACGGGCGACGGCAATCGTCGCGCCCATCGAGTGGGCGATTGCGGCGGCCTTCCGGCGACTCGTCCGCATGATCGAAGTCTTGGAAGGCGTCGACGACCGGCTCGCCGGTCCCATGCGGTTGCTGCTTTGGCCGGTGCGTACGCTGTGGCGTTTGCTGGAGTGGTTCAATCTGGATGCGCCGATCCGAGGGCTGGTTTGGCTGCTCCAACCCGTCTGGCGGCCGGTGGCGGCGGTTGCGGGCTTCGGCTATGCGTGGCTCACGACGCGGCCGTACCGGCGGATGGCGTGGGGCTTGCCCGCGCTGATGCTGCTGGGGCCCATCGTGATAGCCGTGGCATGGGGGGGCGCGTGGGGCCGCGAGGGCGTGGCTGTGCAATACCGCACAGCGATCCAGGACGCGCGCGACGCAGCGGACTACCCGCGATTGCTCGTCTTGGAACGCAAACTCTCACAACTGGGCGTTGATTCGCAACGCACGGACTTTCACTCGGCGCTCGCGCTGGAGGAGCAGGGCCGGCTTGACGAGGCGTTCGAGCGGATGCAGCGACTCGCGCCTGAGGCGTCGATTGGTTACCCACCGGCTCACGAGTGGCTGGCACTCAAGCTCCTCGGCGGCGAACTTAACTTGCCGCAGCAAGACCGCCTGCTGTTGGCCGGCGCCCATCTCGATCACCTTGAAAAACTGGGCGCTAAGGGACCCGACATGGCGCTTCTTCGCGGCGTGTGGTTCGAGCAAAGCAACCGGTTGGAGGAAGCCGCGGATGTGCTGGCGCCGCACATTGGCCGGCGACAAATGACGGCGCTGCGCCGCATGGGCATCGACCTGCGACTGAATCGGCTCGACGAAGCGCGGCGCGACGCCCGCGCCCTGCGGCTGCACTTGCAGGAGTCCCAGGCCGAGGCCAAGCGACGCGGCGACGCGCTGGACGCCGAACTGTATCAGGCATGGGCCGAAGCGGAGCGACTGCTGGGCGATCGTCCCGGAATGGCTCGTGTGGCGCGTCAGTGGCTGCGAGACGATCCCGCGAATTCGACGGCCCAGAACATCGTTGCGGAGGTCAGCGCTCTGGAATTCAACGAGATGCTCGCGTCGATGCATCCCGATGCCGACGCGCTTGCCCAGCGGCTGATCGAGATGGCCACTGTCGACGAGGAGCCGGCGCGGCTTAACGACCTGGTGGCAGCGTGGTTCCGCGAGCGCGAAACGACGCCGGTGATTGGCGCGATGATCGACAAACTCATCGCCGCGGAGGAGGCGCCGCTGCCGCTGGTTGCGGCTTTGGGCACGGCCGCTGCATCGGAAGGCGAGATTGCGATTGCCCGTCAGCTCTTGGGGCGCGTCGTCGAGGGGGATCCGCAGCACGCTACGGCGTGGAACAACCTGGCCTGGGCGCTCGCGCAGGAGCCTGGGTCAGATCTGCCTTGGGCGCTCGAAGCCGTCAATCGCGCCATCGATTTGTCGCCCGAGGTTCGCTTCCGAGAGACGCGCGGACAGATTCTAGTTGCCCTGGGACGTTGGCAGGAGGCCGTCGACGACCTGGAGGCGGCACTCCATAGCATGCCCAACGCGGCGGTGATCCACGCGTCCTTGGCGAAGGCGTACGCGGCGCTGGGGAACGATGACCTCGCCGAGATGCACCGCCAACAGGTTCCGTGACGGCAGCGTTCTGTCGACCGGCGCGTTAGCGTCTCACGGCTCCATACCGCCAGTCGATTGCTCAAGGCCAGTGGCGTTACCGTTGCGCACGCGATACCTTGTCTCAGGGCTAAGCAGCCGTTGGTTGACATGAGGCAACGCAGGTCCAAGCGCGGACTGGCCGC
>JBIOVA010000236.1:0-33315 GCA_044867485.1 Lacipirellulaceae bacterium
AAGTCCGCCAACACCCGCTCCCGTAGGTCGCATGAATACGCGCGCATGCGTCAGCCCTCCTTTCAGAGAGCCAAACTACTCCAATCCCCAAAGCTAGCAGAATAGCAACCGGTAAGTTGCTCTAGCCGTAAGACTGGACGGCTTTCCCTCTCGCTTCCTCGCGAGCAGGAATACGGGCCTTCGTCCTGTTAGACGCGTCCGCGGTCTGCCGGAGGTCCGTCAACCTGATTGGCGAGTCTCGCAGGCTCGACTGGCGCCCTACCCTTGCTCCTCGCCGAGGGTGCGTTTGCGGCGCAGCAGGTGGTGGTAGTGCTGGGCGAAGCGGTGGGCTTCGTCGCGGACGTATTGCAAGAGGCGCAAGGCGAAAGCGTGGCGGCTGAGGCGTAGCGGCTCGTCGCGGTTCATGACGTAGACGAGCTCCTCGCGCTTGGCGAGCGAGAGGACCAGCGGCGGGTCGATGCCTTGGGCGTCGAACGCCTGAAGCGCCTTGCCAAGCTGCCCTTTGCCGCCGTCGACGAGCAGGATGTCGGGGAAGGCGTCGCCCTCCACGTCGAGGCGGCGGAAACGGCGGGCCACCACTTCGTGGATGCTCGCGTAGTCGTCGACGCCGGCGACCTCGCGGATGCGGTAGCGGCGGTAGCCGGGCTTGAACGGCAGGCCGTCGATGAACTGGACGAGGCTGGCGACGGTTTCGGTTCCGCCGAGGTGAGCGATGTCGACGCCTTCGATCGTGCGCGGCTGCTGCGGCAGCTTGAGCACCTTTTGCAAGCCGGCGAGGCCCTTCTTGGGATCCTGGTAAAACACCTCCGGCTGCTCGTGCTTTTCGAGGTCGCCGCGGTCGGCGATCGACTCGAGCATCTGAATCTCGTCGCGCAAACGCGCCGCCTGTTCGAACCGCCGCGCGTCGGCCGCCTCCTGCATTTCGGTGCGCATCTCCGCGAGCAGCGACTTGCCGTTGCCATCTAAGAACTTGCGCAATCGGGCAATGTCGCGGCGGTACTCCTCCCGAGAAATTCGCAAGTTGCACGGCGCCGTGCACTGGCGGATCGACGCCAACAGGCACGGCCGGAACCACCGCCACCGCTCGTCGCTTTCTTCGATATCGAGCGAGCAGGTGCGGAACTGGAACACGCGCTGCAGCACCTGCAGGGCGCCGCGCAGATCGCCGACGTTGGCGAACGGGCCGTAGAGCTTCACGCCGCTGGAACGCGGCTCGCGCGTGATTTCGACGCGCGGGTAATCCTCGTGCGTGGTGATCTGCAGGTAGGGAAACGACTTGTCGTCGCGCAGATCGCGATTGAACTTGGGCTGCGTGTCCTTGACGAGCCGCGATTCCATGAGCAGGGCGTCGACCTCGCTCTCGGCTTCCACGAAATCGACGTCGTACGCCTCCAACACCAACAGCCCCGTGCGGTCGTCGTCCGCCGCAGCCTTGGAGAAGTAGTGCGAGGCGCGGGCCTTGAGGTTCTTCGCCTTGCCGATGTAGATCACCCGGCCGGCCTGATCCTGAAACAGGTAGACGCCCGGCGTGTCGGGGAATTTCGTGCGGACCTTTTCCGCAGCGCGCAGGAAGAACTCGGCCTGTGTCTTGGGCAGATCGCCCTCTGGTACGTCAGACTCCATGAGGGGAATTATTTACCACAGAGGGCACGGAGGACACAGAGAAGGAGGGGAATGAGACGCGGATGAACGCGGATTGGACGGATGGACGCGGATTGGAGTGAGGACGAGGGATCTGCCCTTAGGTCTAGGCCCATTCCACCGTGCATTCGGGTCGCTCCTGCAGGAACTCGACAAGCACTTCGCGCATGATTTGCGCATCCTCCGGCAAGCGCGTTTCGATGTGCGACCAGCCCTTGAGGACCAGGCGCCGAGGCATTAGCGACTGCTCGTCGCTGCAAAGACAGTCCGAGACGGCGTTCCAGTTCCGACCGAAGTAGCCGGGGAATTTCAACTCACGTTGAAGCAGGTCGAATAGCTCGTCAATCGTCGCGATCGGTTCGAGATCAAGTTCAATGCGATCTGGCCTCACGCAACCCTCGCGCAGCTTTGGCAGCGACCTAGACGCCCGCGAAGGCCCGCATGTCGGCTTCCATGCGCGTGAGCCGTTCCTCGAGCATCTGCTTCGCGTCGGCGAGATTCGCGAGCTGTTCCGGCGGTTCGTAGGTGAACATGTACAGCTTGATCTTGGGCTCCGTGCCGCTGGGACGGATCGCCACATAGTTGCCGGCCAGTTCCAGGTCGAGGATGACCAAATCGCCCTTCGGCCCGCTGAGCGGCTGCTTCTCGCCGCCGGGAGTCCAGGCGAGCTGTTCGAAGTAGTCGCGCACTCGCGCCACCGGATTGCCCACAAGCGTGACAGGCGGCGTGGCGCGGAACTGGGCCATGACCTCCATCATCCGCAGCATCCCCTCGCTGCCCGGCATTTGCACGGAGACGGTGCGCTCGGCATGGACGCCGTGCTGCCAGAACAGGTCGTCGAGCTTCTCGTGCAAGGTCTTCCCGCCGGCCTTGAGCTTGGCCGCCAACTCGCACAGCAGCAGCGCAGCCACGCCGCCGTCCTTGTCGCGGTTGTGAGTCCCCGCCATGAACCCGTGCGATTCCTCGGTGCCGTAGACGAACCACTCCGGTCCTTCGTCGTCGATCGCCCCGGCGATCCATTTGAATCCCACGAGGAGATCGCCAATCGTGCGCACGCCGTAGCTGTCGCCGATGCGACGGACCAGTTGCGTGGTTACGAGCGTTTCAACGATAAAGTTCCGCGGCGCGAGTCTCCCGGCGGCTTTTCGCGTCTCAAGAACGTAGTCGGCGAGCAGCGCGCCGAGCTGATTGCCCGTGAGCGTTCGCCACGGCGACCCAGGCTTGGCCGTCAGCGGCGCCGCACAACCGATGCGATCGCAGTCGGGGTCGGTCGCCACGACCAGGTCGGCGCCGGCGTGACTCGCGTGGGCGATGATGGAATCGAAGACCTTGGGGTTCTCGGGATTCGACACATGCCCTGGCACATTCGGAAAATCGCCGTCGGGCTTGGCGTGCAAGCTAAACAGCTCGACTTGCTTAAACCCCGCGCCCGCGAGCACCGGCAGCACGGCCGTCGCCCCCACGCCGTGGAGCGGCGAGTACACGACCTTGAGCTCCCGTGGCCCCGGCGTCGCCAGCGATACGACCGCCGCGATGTATTTCTGGTCCACGTCATCCTGGCAGAGCTCGATGCGGCCGTCGGCGAGCGCCTCGTCGAACGGCGTGCGGTCGATCTGCTCGACTGCCATCACCCGGTCGATCACGCCCTTGTCATACGGCGGCAAGAGCTGCCCGCCCGTGGACCAGTACGCCTTCACCGCATTGTCGCTGGGCGGGTTGTGGCTCGCGGTGACCATGATGCCGCACGAGCAGTGCTTGTACCGCACGCAGAACGACAGCTCCGGCGTGCTGCGAAAGCCCTGCAGGAAGCACACGCGAAAGCCGGCGGCGACCATGATCTCCGCGCACAGCCGCGCAAAGTGCTCCGAACGGTGCCGGGTGTCGTAGGCGATCGCGCAGGAAAGGTCGCTGCCGGCGCCGACGGTGGCCTTGACGTAATCCGCCAAGCCCTGGGCACTCTCGCCGATTGTCCGATCGTTGATCGCGTTCGACCCCACGGGATACATCCGCCCGCGGCGGCCGCCCGTGCCGAAGGGAATCACCGTCCAGAACACGTCGTCCAGAATCTGCCATTGGCCCTGCTCGACGAGCCGGGCCACCTCCGGGGCATACTCGGCGTACCGCGGCTCCGTAAGCCACGCCCGGATGTTCTTGAGGGCCGTGTGCGTGATTTTGCCGGCCTCGGCGGCCTGTCGCACCTCGGCCAGCGCTGTGTCGTACGCCATGTGCGGTCGTTCCGTAGCAAGCATCGGGTGGGGTCTCCCAAGGCGCCGCCCCGAACCCAACAAGCTACCAGAACGGAACGCGCAACGGCTAGTAGCGCTCGCCTTCTTGATCGCATTGCGGTAGGGTGCCACCTGGGCGCCCGCTCGTGCGATGGCCCCACTCTTGCACCTTGCAATTCTCTATGAAACGAGCCTTTCCGCTGACGAACGCAATGCTCGCCGCGCTGGCCTTTGGCGTGGCGCTCGCCGCCGAGCCGCCGCGCCGCGCTGCGCCGCCGAGCGAGTGGGCGCCCACCGTTCTCGACGCGTTTTTCGACGACGCACGCGACGCCCTCGAAGGCGAGCGCCCCGCGGCTGCGTTGCCTAAGGATTCGCGACCAATCGCCGCGAACGGCGATGGCCACGATGCGTTCGAATGGTCGCGGCTGATCTCCGCCGACGCGCTCGCCACGGAAGTGAAGCGACTGGCCGTCGCGCTCGATGAGCCGCTGGCGACCAACGCCGCCTTTCAATCCGGCGGACACGAGCAATGCCGCGCCGTGTTCAGCGTCCTCGCCGCGTTGTGGGCCGTAATCGACGAGTACGACGGCGATGTGCGTTGGCAACGCGACGCCGCGGCGCTCCGCGACGCCTGCGCCCGCGACGCCGCCAACTGCAGGACCGCGTCCGATCAGGCGTTCGCCGCGGCGACGGAGCGCCGCGCCGTCCTCGAATCCTTGATCCGCGGCGAGCAAGTCGGCGGCGGCGGCGCTGGCCCCGTCGATGCATGGAGCGCCTTGTCGGAACGCGGACCGCTCATGAAGCGGATGGAGCTCGGTCTGCTGGAGCGCATCAACCCGCGGCTCTCCGACGCCCGCACATTCACACGCAGCGCCGCCGATGTGCAACACGAAGCCGAGATGCTCGCCCTGCTCGCCGAAGTCATCCGCCGCGAGGAGTACGAGTACTGGGACGATGAAACATTCAACGAGTACGCCGGCGAACTCGGCGCCGCGGCGGCCGACCTATCCCGCGCTGCAGCGGACAAGAACTATGACGCCGCCCGCGCCGCCGCGGGCCGCGCCGGCCAGGCCTGCGCCACGTGCCACGACGGCTACCGCGAGTGATCTCTGAGTGGCACGCCCAAGTCTGCGCGGGGCGTGGTGGCGGCCGTGGACGATTCGGTGACGCACCACGCCCTGCGGCGGACCTTGAGCGTGCCACCCAAGCGCGTTTACGCCCCGCGCCCGCCTTCCTATAATTCCTCCTTTCCCATCACACCCAGCGATCAACCCATGGCCGCAGGCACTGCCGTCGTCCCCGAACACCTCATCATCGTCGGCAGCGGCCCCGCGGGTTGGACCGCCGCCATCTACGCGGCTCGCGCCAATCTCAACCCGCTGGTCTTCGAGGGCGCGGTCACCGAAGACAATCGCCTCAGCGGCACGCTGCCGCTTGGGCAGCTCGCGCTCACCACCGAGGTGGAGAACTACCCGGGCTTCCCCGCCGGCGACCTCAGCCACTATCTCCGCTCCGCTCTGCCGGCCGAGCACCATTACCTTGCCGACATGCACCACGGTGAGGGCTGCTCGGGCCCGGAGCTCATGCATCTCATGCGACAGCAGGCGACGAACTTCGGCGCCCGCATCGAGACGGATGACATTGTCGAAGTTGACTTCACACGTCGCCCGTTCACACTCCACTCGCGCGCCGGACAGAAACTGGCGGCTCATGCCGTGATCATTGCCACTGGCGCTCGCGCCAACTATCTCGGGCTGGAGTCCGAGGAGCTGTACAAGAATCGCGGCGTCAGCGCCTGTGCCGTGTGCGACGGCGCCCTACCCCGCTTCCGCAACAAGCCGCTGGTGGTCGTGGGCGGCGGCGATTCGGCGGTCGAAGAGGCCGACTATCTTTCGAAGTTCGGCAGCATCGTTCACATGATTCATCGCCGCGACGAGCTGCGGGCGTCGAAGATCATGGCCGACCGGGCGATGCGGAACCCCAAGATCAAAATCGAGTGGAATACGCAGGTCGCCGGCGTCCTAGGCAACGACAAGGAGGGCGTCACGGGCGTGCAGCTGCTGTCGACCATCGACGAGGCGCCGCGCGAGCTGGACGCCGCGGGCATGTTCGTCGCCATTGGCCACACGCCCAACACGCGCTTCGTCGAAGGCAAGTTGGAGCTCAACGACAAAAAGTACATCAAGTGGACTGTGCCGCAGCGCACCCACACGAGCGTCGAAGGCGTGTTTGCCGCCGGCGACGTGGCTGACGACTACTACCGCCAGGCGGTGACCGCCGCGGGCACTGGGTGTATGGCCGCCCTCGACGCGGAGCGCTGGCTCGCCGCTCAGGGACTTTGACCGCATTTAGCCCCCGGTCGCGTATTTGCTGACATACGCCCGGGGGCTAAGTGCACGGACAAGGACGACCGTCATGGACAAGCTCTCCGTCCGCGAAGCCCGCGACGCGGCCAACATTGGCCGCTTCGCCGCACTCCAAGGCTGGATCCGCACGCGTCGCGATTCCAAGGGTGGCTTCAGCTTCCTGGAGCTCAACGATGGCTCGTCCCTCGCCAATATCCAGATTGTCGCCGATGGAAAACTGCCGAACTATGAGTCGGAAGTGAAGCACCTCACGGCGGGGTGCAGCATTACGGCGCGCGGCGAGATCAAGCCTTCCGGCGGCACCGAGCAGGCCACGGAGCTCCACGCCGCCGAGCTTGTGGTCCATGGCTGGTGCGACCCCGAGGCGTATCCACTTCAGAAGAAGCGCCACACACTGGAAAAACTTCGCGAGTGGGCGCACCTCCGCCCACGCACCAACACGATGGGCGCCGTCATGCGCGTGCGCAACCGCATTTGCCGCTCGATCCACGACTTCTTCCAGGACGAAGGCTTTCTCTACGTCCACACGCCGATCATCACGGCCAGCGACTGTGAAGGCGCCGGCGCTATGTTCCGCGTCAGCACGCTCGACCCCGCCAAGGCGCCCCGCACGCCTGAGGGCAAAATCGACTACGCCCAGGACTTCTTCGGCAAGCAGGCGTACCTCACCGTCTCCGGCCAGCTTGAAGGCGAGATCTACGCCACGGCTCTCGGCAAGATTTATACGTTTGGTCCCACGTTCCGCGCGGAGAACTCGAACACGTCGCGGCACCTCGCCGAGTTTTGGATGATCGAGCCCGAGGCCGCCTTCTTCGAGCTGGAGGACGACATGCAGCTCGCCGAGCGGTTCCTCAAGCGGATCGTTCGCGACGTGCTGGCCGACTGCCGCGACGACATGCAGTTCTTCCAGGAGCGGTACGACAACACGGTGCTCGCCGCGCTGGAATCCGTGGCCAACGAACCCTTCCGCCGCGTCAGCTACACCGAAGCGATCGAGCTGCTCGAACAATCGGGCGAGAAGTTCGAGTTTCCGGTGCGCTGGGGCGCCGACCTGCAGGCCGAGCACGAACGCTACCTGACCGAGAAGAAGTTCAACGCCCCGGTGATCCTGTACGACTACCCGCGCGAGATCAAAGCGTTCTACATGCGGCTCAACGACGACGGCAAAACGGTGCGGGCGATGGACGTGCTCGTCCCGCGCGTCGGCGAGATCATCGGCGGCAGCCAGCGCGAAGAGCGGTACGACGTGCTCGTCGAGCGGATGAAGGACGCGGGCCTCAACCCCGACGACTACTGGTGGTATCTCGACCTGCGCCGGTTCGGCACCGTCCCGCATGCGGGCTTCGGCCTGGGCCTGGAGCGGATGGTGCAGTTCGTCACGGGCATGACGAACATCCGCGACGTGATCCCGTTCCCGCGCTATCCGGGGAGTGCGGAATTCTGAGCGGACTCCCGCAGGACCCGCGGTCAGTTTTCCGCCGCCGGTCGTCGCTGCGTCGGCATCGTCGTGTTGCTCACGAACGCTAGCCGTTTGCTGTCCGGCGACCAGCTCGGCACGTTGATCGTCCCCTGCCCGCCGTACACGTACGCGATCACGCGAGCCGGCCCGCCGTTCACTCGCATGAGTCGCAGGTACACTTGCTTGTAGAACGGGTGGTCCGCCGCGTCGACCTCCGGCGGGAACGCGAGATAGGCGATCCATTTCCCATCCGGAGAAATGTGCGGGAACCAGTTGTTGTATGCGTCGTCGGTCACCTGTTGCTGGTCGTACCCGCCGGGCGTCATCCGCCAGATCTGCATCCGGCCCGTGCGCGACGAGTTGAAGTAGATCCATTTTCCGTCGGGCGTGTACTCCGGCCCATCGTCCACGCCATCGGCTGTCGTTAGCCGCTGCTCTTCCCCGCCGTCGACGGAAATCTTGTAGATATCGAGCGCCCCGTCGCGATCGCCCGTGTAGACCAGCTCCCGCCCGTCCGGCGACCAACTGTGAAAGTACGACGGCCCTTGCTTGGTGATCCGTTTCGGCTCGCCGCCTTCGACCGGCACGACATAGACGTTGGATCGTCCGCCATCTTCCGCCGCGTGGTGGCTGATCCCCAGCCGCTTGCCGTCGAACGTGAGCACGTGGTCGTTGTTGTTCGCCGTGGCCATGCCCGTGTCGATGACTGCCGCGGTTCGCGTCGACAGATCGAACCGGTATAGCCGGCCGTTGCGGTTGAAGATGAGCGCCTTGCCGTCGGTCGTCCAATTGGGCGCCTGCACGGAATCGGTCGCCTGATGGACGATCTCCCGCCGCCCGGTGTCTACGTCGAGGATTTCCACGTTGCTGCCGATGTAGTCGCGGTACGGCGTGAAGTCGTCCTTGGCCGGAACAACAATTCGCACGTTACGGAACTTGCCCACCTCGGTCACGTCCGCATTGTGCGAGCAAACGAAGATGCCAACGTACACGTCATCGCCGAGGTCGACCTCGACCGTCCGGTCGCTGGCAAAGGGTTCTCCCTGCCGAGCAACGCGCATCGTGAACACATTGCCCTTTCTCTGGAGTTGCACCACGTCGGCGCTAATGATCGGCGCCTGAATTTGCTCCGTCTCCGCGCCCTTGGTGCGGCGGAACTGCAGCGCCGTGGCGCCGTCGCCGTGAACCAGTGCGTCGACGTAGACGGCGTCCGGTTCCAGGCTGTCGCGGATCATCACGCCCAGCTTGCGATGCGGCTCGACGCCCTCGCCCTCCAGTTCCACCTCCGCGCTGATGAAGAAATCGCCGCTCATCCGTTTCCAAACAAAGTGGCACTCGTCGTGGGCGTCCCACATGTTGCTCCCGGCGCCGGAGATCGTGAACTCCTGCCGCGCCGCGTCGAACGCCGCCGACCCGGGGCGCTTCACGGCGCCAACATCGCCATGGTCGTCAAACGGGGCCAAGTCGCCGGACTGGCCGTGTGCCAACGTGCCGCTCATTGCCGCCACCACGCCGAGGCTGAAGAAAACTTGCCGCACCTGTGAAACGAGTCGCATGACAGGGTATCCTCTGGAGAAAAGAATCGCCGCCGCCGGCGTCGCACAAGTACTTTAACACCGAACGCCCCGATTGGGATTGCCCAGCAAGAAAGATCAACAGGGCGCCACTGCCGGCTAGTCCAGCAGTGCGAAGCGGGTACCCGGCTCTCACTGCTGGACAAGCCAGCAGTGGCACCCCATCCTGACGTCGAACCACGGCCACACAGGACCGCCACGATGCTCCTCGAAGAAATGACCACCGTCGAAGTCGAAGCGGCGCTCAAGACCTGTCAGAGCGTGATCATCCCTTTTGGCGTCATGGAGGCTCATGGCCTGCACCTGCCACTGGCCACCGACACACTGCAGGCCTACGACGCCGCCAAACGGGCCGCCCGCATGACGCCTGTCTTCGTCGCCGCGCCGGTTCCCTATGGCATTTGTCGCAGCCTGGCCGGCCATCCCGGCACCATTGGCATCAGCGGCGACACGCTCCGCATGCTGACGTTCGACATTCTCCATGCGATGACCGCCTCGGGATTCCGCAACTTCGTTCTCTATTCCGGCCACGCGAGCGCCATGCAAATCGCCGCGATGGAGGAGGCCGCCGAACGGGCCCTCGCCGCCGCCCCGCAGATCAACGTGGCCGTGGTGCTGGAGTACGACGTCATCCTCAAGCGCGGCGCCGGCCTCTTCGAAACGCCCCGCGATCAGCACGCCGGCGAAATCGAAACCTCGCGAATCCTCACAATCCGCCCCGATCTGGTGCGCACCAACCAGCTCCCCGAGGAAACCTACCGCGATTCGGTCCGCCCGATCCTGGTTCGCGACGTGCGGCGCTACTGGCCCACGTCCACCGAGGGCGCCCCGCGAAAGGCTTCGGCAGAAAAAGGCGAACGCCTCGGGGCCCTCGTGGGCGAGTATCTCGCCGAGCTCGTCAAGCGGATGGAACAATTCCCGCCGCATTAGACCGCGATTTTGGGGAGTGGGTCTCTTTGATCAAAGTCATTTAGCCGCGGAGCTTGCTCCGCGGTCCCCGCCGCAAGCGGCGGGGCTCAATGTCCAATTTGACCCACGACCCGATCTGGTCACCGCACCGCCCGTACCACAAACGCCACAATCGGCGCCCCGGCCGCGCACGCCGCAAAGACCACAAACCCCGTCGGCGGCGGCACGCGGCGCATGCGATAGACCACAGGGATCAGCCCCAACACCGCGGCGCCAATCAGCATCCCGGCGAACGTCACCAGGTCGCGGAACAGGCCGACCCGCACGGCCTCCGGGTTGGACCGCGCGTAGAGATGGGCCACGATCGCCGCCACGTCGCAGGCCAACGCCATCGTCACTGCGACGGTCCACGCCACAGTGATCGCGACGCCCGCCTGCGACTCCTGCGGTGCGAGCCGATTGGCCCGCGGCCGCTTGCCGCCGCGGCGTGACTTGCCCCTGCTTTTCGCCATACAACCGGCTGCCTCCGTACAATCACACGTCACTGCCCGCTCACCGGACAACCTACGGCAAGCCACCTCGTCCGACAACGCCCTTGGCGCCCCGCACACACTGAGTTTTTATGTTAGGTTTTCCGTGGAGCCTCGCGCTCCCGCGGCAAGGCGCCGCGCCTCATCGACACGACGCTTATCCCTCCCGAGATGATCCCGCCCTGAAACGAAGGCGTCGGCGTTCGCGCCGCGCCATGGTGAGATTGCCCCGTTCTACCGAGTCCTGTGGACTGTGCACTCAGGACTGATGACTGAGCGCGCCCCACGGGCGGCGATCAGTGTTCGTCTTGCCGTCGCGTCACATTGGCCGCCCGCAACTGCGGCCCCCACCACGACTCACCGCAACCGCCATGGTCGCCGCTCCGTCGATCGACATTCTCAACTCCGCCTTGGCCCCCGTGGAAGAGCTCCGCGGCCAGTTCGAGGCGTCGCTTCGCGAAAGCTTCGCGGAACTTGACGCCCTCTACGACGAGCTCACCGAATGGCAGCGTGACCTGACTCGCGAACAGGCGGAGCTCGACCAGCGCGCTGCCGCCGTCGCCGACGCCGAAGCGCGGACCAGCATCGACCCGGGCGAGCTGGCCGATGCACAACAACAGCTCGTCCTGGCCCAGGAATACTCGCGGCAGCTCGAAGAGGAAAATGCCGACCAGCTCCAAACGCTCGAAGACCTCGAACGTCAGCTTGTCGCCGCTCAGGCTGAACTGCGCACTGTGCGAAAGCACGCCGACGAGTTGACGGTCGCCCTCGAGACCGAACGCGTGCGCGCCGTCGACGAACACCGGCTGTGGAGCGGCGAGCTGCGCGACATGCGGCGGATGATGGAGCTGCAGGCCGGGATGCTTGAATCCCTGGGGGGAAAGCCGGCGGTTGATGAAGGCCGCGACGATGCGGCCGATGCCGACGAGGCGCATGCCTCTGACGACGCCGGCGAAGCGCCGGCCGCATTGAACGACGCGGCAGCCCGCGCCGCCGAGTTTCGTCGCCGCGCGACCAGCCGTCGCGCGCACCGCCGTTCCAATTGACGAAGCCTTTCTCTGCCCCCGCCGAACCCTGCCGCCCGGTCGCGCCTCATCCTCGCGGGTGCCTTGCCCTCCTTAACCATCCCCCTCCCCCCCGCGCTGAGCCCGTCGCCCTTCGCGTCGCCCGATGTCGCCGTTCACCTCGAATCTCGCCGCCCCTCCGCCCCCCGGGTCGTCGTGCGCCAACGCTCGTCCTCTCAATCCCGAGGCGCCGGAGGTGCGGGAGGCGCTCGAAGCGCTCGACGACGCCATGTTCGCCGCGATGGCGGGCGACGCCGAGGCGCTCCAGCGTGCGCCCGCGTTGTGGTCCCAGGCAGTCACTGGGCTGGGGCCGGAGCTCGTCGACGAGTCGCGCGAGCAGTACCTCCGCTTTGCCGCCGAAGTGACGCGGCGGTTTCAAGCCCGCGAAATCCGCAACCCGGCCGCAGCCATCGCGGCGCTGGAGCTCATCGAACTGCTCAGCCGCGACGCCTAGCCTCGGCTCAACCGCGGGGCCACTGGCGGCAATACTCGTACAACGCCATCGCTGCGGCGGTGGCCACATTGTAGCTGTACGGCAGGCCCCACACAGGAATCTCCACGGCGTCGTCCAATCGCGCGAGTAGGTCCGGCGTTAGCCCGGTTCGCTCATTGCCCAAGACCAGCGCCGTCCGCCGCGGGAACCGGTAGGCGTGCAAGTCGTGCGACCCGGTCGTTTGCTCCAACCCGACGAGCCGGTAGCCCTCGCGTCGCAACTCGTCCAGCACCGGCGGCAGCGTGCGGTGTACGTCGATCGCAATCGCATCGGCGCCGTCGCGGGCGATCTTGCGATCGAGCTTCGCGTGCCCCGTGCAGATGACGCGTGACAAGCCGCAGCAGCTCGCCGTCCGCACGATCCGCGAGAGGTTGACGTTGCTCCGCAGCGGCGCGCACACGACCAGCAACTCCCGCGGTTGCACGAGCTCCCGCGGCGGCTTGTGCCGCAGGTGCTCAAATTCGCCGCCGTTGTCATCGTCGCGCGCCATCGTCTCCACATCCCAGCCGCCGACGGCAGTCGGCGGTCGCGTCGTGGGTCAAGTTGGAATTCAGCCCCGCCGCTTGCGGCGGGGCGCCACGGAGCAAGCTCCGCGGCTAAACGACCGTGATCAAAGTGATCCACGACCGACGGCGCGCCGCGCTAGGACCACGATGCGCCATGCGTTAAGCTGATAGGCCCCGTCGCACCAACCCAGCCAGCGCCCTGCCGTGCCGTTCTCGCTTCGCTCGCTGTTCCCCTGGATCGCTGTGGCCGCGATCCTCGCCGCGCTCGCCTGGGCGCTCCGCGGCGCGCAGTTGCCGCCCGCCGATTTTACGTTCGTTAACGGCCCGGAGGTCAAGAGCTTCGACACGCAAATCGTCACCGGCCAGCCCGAGAACAACATGGTCAACTGCCTGTTCGAGGGATTGGTCCGCTGGCATCCCAAGACGCTGGAACCGATGCCCGGCGTCGCCCAGCGGTGGGACATCTCCGACGACAAGCTCACCTACACATTTCACTTGCGCGAGCGGGCGCGCTGGTCCGACGGCGCGCCGATCACCGCCGAGGACTTTCGCTACTCGCTGCGGCGATTGCTCGACCCCCGCACCGCAGCCCAGTACTCCTACCAGTCGTGGTATATCAAGAACGCCCGCCGCTACAACGGCGGCGGCCGCGCGCTGAGGCCGGGCGATGCCGTGGAAATCGAGCTCAACCTCCCGCCCGACGTCGTCAACACGCTTCGCGGCGAGGTGCTTCGCGGACGGCTCGTGCGCATCGAAGATCCCGCCGGCCAACCGCTCGCCGCCGCCGCCCTCGACGCCGCGGCAAACGACGAGAGCTTTAAGATCGAGACTTGGACGTTTGTCGTCGAAATCGACGGCGCCGAGCACCGCTTCCGCTATGCCGACGACCCCGTCGCCGCGCGTACGACTCCGCCGGCCGGCGTCCGCTGGTGCCGGCAAGTGCTGCTTGACTTTCGCGAGGTCGGCGTCGAAGTCGTCGACGCCCGCACGCTTCGCTACACGCTTGAGCACCCCACGCCCTACTTCCTCAATCTTGTCGGCTTCTACCCGTTGTTCCCTGTGAACCGCCGCTGCGTCGAAGAATTCGGCTCTCCTCAGTGGACGTATCCCGAGAACATCGTCTGCAACGGCCCGTTCCTCCCCCAGTTCCGCCGCATCCGCGATCGAACGCGGCTGGTGAAGAACCCAAAATTCTGGGACCGCGACAACATCCGCCTCAACTCGATCGACGTCCTCGCCGTCGAATCGTTCACCACAGGTCTCAACCTCTACCTCACCGGCAAGGCGGACTGGATTCACTATGTGCCGGCGCCGGCGCTGCGGGAGCTGCTGCGCGAGCAGCCGCCGCGGAACGACCTCAATCCGCATCTGGTCCTGTTCACCTACTACTACATGATCAACACGACCCGCAAGCCGCTCGACGACGTTCGCGTGCGACGGGCGTTATCGATGGCGGTCGACCGCCGCGAGCTGACCGAACAATTGCTCGGCGTCGGCGACGTGCCGGCCTACAGTCTCGTGCCGCCACTGCTGCCGGGCTACGCGCCTGCGGAGGCGGCCAAGGAAAACGTCGCCGAGGCCCGCCGTCTGCTCGCCGAGGCCGGCTACCCCAACGGCCGCGGCTTCCCGACGTTTTCGATCCTCTACAACACGAGCGAAACGCATCAGGCCGTCGCCCAACTCATCCGCAAGCAATGGCAGCGCAACCTGGGCATTACCATTCGCGGCCGCAATGAGGAATTCGCCACGTACCTCAACACGCAGCGGCAGCTCGAGTACGACGTCAGCCGCCGCGGCTGGAGCGCCGACTACCTCGACCCCAACACCTTCCTCGACATGTACGTCACCGGCGGCGAGCACAACAACACGGGTTGGAGCAACTCCGAGTATGACCGCCTCATCGCCGGCGCCGCCGTGGAAACCGACGCCGACGCCCGGTTCAAGATGTTCGCCCGGGCCGAACGGATTCTCATGGACGAGCAGCCGATCATCCCGCTCTACTTCTTCGTCTCGCAGAATCTCGTGAAGCCGCACGTCCGTGGGTTCTACAACAACATGGTCGACACCCACCACGTGTGGGCGATCTGGCTCGATCGCGAACAAACAACGCCGAACACGTTTCTCGACCTCGGCGTGACAGGGGCGGAGGCGCCATGATTCGCTTCCTAATCCGGCGGCTAATCTGGCTCGCGATCACACTTTGGGTCGTCTTCACCGTCTCGTTCGCACTCATGCGTAGCGTTCCCGGCGGGCCGTTTGACCAGGAGAAGGCCGTCCCGCCCGAGATTCGCCGCAACCAAGAGCGGCGTTACAACCTCGACAAGACCCCATGGGAGCAGTATTGGCTGGAATTGGGCCGCGTCGTCACGGGCGACCTCGGCTACTGCATGGTCATCGGCGACTACCGCGTCAACGAAGTCGTCAAGCAGGGACTTCCCATTTCGGCCGCGCTCGGCGTGCTGGCCCTCACGTTCGCCGCGACGTTCGGGTTGCTCACCGGCGTCGTCTCGGCCGCCTACCGCGGCAGCGCGGCCGACGTGGCGCTGCGCCTGGCCGCCACGGTGGGCATCGCGCTGCCCAACTTCGTGGTTGCCGGCATTTGCATCTTGTTGTTCGTGTTCCTCATCCCGCTGTTCCCAGCCG
Organism: Lacipirellulaceae bacterium; assembly: GCA_044867485.1. Classification (GTDB taxonomy): domain Bacteria; phylum Planctomycetota; class Planctomycetia; order Pirellulales; family Lacipirellulaceae; genus Lacipirellula. The sequence goes on from JBIOVA010000236.1 coordinate 15,411, forward strand.
CGGGTTGGGGCGACTGGCGGCAACTGGTGCTCCCGGCGTTCTGCCTCGGCGCCCCCTACGCCGCCGAGATTGCCCGCATCTCCCGCACGAGCATGCTCGACGCCCTGTCGCACGACTACATTCGCACCGCCCAGGCGAAGGGCGCCGGCCGTTTCCGCGTTTTGGTCGTCCACGGACTTCGCAATGCACTTCTGCCGGTCGTGTCGTTCCTCGGCCCCGCCGCGGCGGGCATCCTCACCGGGTCGCTGGTCGTCGAGCAGATCTTCGCCATCCCGGGACTTGGCGTGTACTTCGTCAAAGCCGCGTTGATGCGCGACTACACCGTGTCGATGGGCGTCGTGCTCGTTTACACGTTGGCGCTGTACACGCTTAACTTCCTGGTCGACCTGTCGTACGCCATTCTCGACCCGCGGGTGAACATCGAATGACGCCCGCACGCAACGAGTCGATCAGCGCGGGAACTTCGCTCAGCCGCGACGCGTGGCGTCGTTTGCGGCGCGATCGCACGGCCATGGTCGCGCTCGTGACGCTCACGCTCGTCGGCGTCGCGGCATTCTTCACGCCGCTGCTGCCGTTGCAGCCGCCGGATTTTGATCGCACGGACCTGCAATACGCTGCGCCCACGGTTGCGCCGTTGTGGCTCGACGACTTCCAGCTCGATGCCGAGCTGATCGCCAACACTCCCGCGGCCGTGCGGCAATTGCGGTCCGAGCTGCCCGCCCTCCGCGCGGCCTACCAGTCTGCCGACGCCGACGGCGCCGCCGCCGCATTCGACGCCCTGTTCCGCAAGTACGCCGAAATCAACGACACAATCCAGGCCCCCTATATCAAGTCGGGCTTCGCCGAACTGGGCCCCGTAAGCCGCTGGATGGTCCGCACGCGGCACGCCCTGTTCGGCGGTCGCCAGCTCAACTCGATCTGCGGTCGCGACAACCTCGGCCGCGACGTACTCAGCCGCATCTTCTGGGGCGCTCGCGTGTCGCTGGTCGTGGGCCTGGTCGCGGCGCTGGTGTCGCTCGTGATCGGCGTGAGCTACGGCGCCGTCGCGGGATACGTCGGCGGCTGGGTCGACAACGCGATGATGCGGGTGGTCGACATCCTCTACTCCATCCCCTTCATCTTCGTCGTGATCTTCCTCATCACGATCCTCAACGAGGACTCCGTCGCCCGCCGGCTCCGGTATTACGGCGTCGACCGCATCACGATCTTTTACTTCGTCGTGGGCGCCATCTACTGGCTCACGATGGCCCGGGTGGTGCGCGGCCAGGTGATCTCGCTCAAGACGGAAGCCTTCGTCGAGGCCGCCCAATCGCTCGGCGCCGGCCGCCGCCGCATCATCCTCCGGCATTTGCTACCCAACCTGTTCAGCATCGTGCTGGTGTATCTCACGCTCACCGTGCCGCGCGTGATGCTGTTCGAGGCGTTCCTGTCGTTCCTGGGCCTAGGGGTGGAGCCGCCGGACGTGTCGTGGGGTTTGCTGGCCAAGGAAGGCATCGACGTCCTCAGCCCGGTGCGCATCTACTGGTGGCTAGTGCTGTTCCCCAGCCTGGCGCTCGGCGTCACGCTGCTGGCCCTCAACTTCCTCGGCGACGGCCTCCGCGACGCCCTCGACCCGCGACTGAAACGCAGATAAGACCAACCACATAGACACAAAGGCACGAAGAAGAAAGAATTCTCCGCAGATGTCGCAGATGAACGCAGATCAATTCGGTTCTTTATCTGTGTCCATCTGCGCTATCTGTGGAGAGCCATCCTCTTCTCTTCCTTCGTGTCTTTGTGCCTTAGCGGTTAATCATTTCTGCGGCGGAAGCAGTTCCAGCGCCGCTGCGCAGAACGCCGTCACGCCGGTCGTGATCGTCGGCTCGATCTCCGGGTAGAACCGTGGCGAGTGGAGCGACGGCTCGCTGCCGTCCGCCTTTCGATATTTCTCCAGCCGCTCGGGGGTAACCGCGCCCACGCTCATCATCACGATCGGCACGCCCGCGCGGCCGAACGCCCCGAAATCCTCGCCGCCCATCGACGGCTCGGCCTCCTCGACATTGTCCTTGCCAATCGCCTGGCCGATCGCCGGCAGCACGCGCTCGGCCAACTTCGGATCGTTCCACAATGCCGGCGTGCCGTCGGACACCTCGATCTCCGGCTCGCCGGCTCCGGAGCTCGCGCACTGCGCGTTGGCCTTCCGCCGGATCGCGTCGATGAGCTGCTGCCGTACCTCGGGCGTGAAGCTCCGCACCGTGATCTGTAGCTTGCAGTCGTCGCCGATCACATTGTGCTTCGTCCCGCCGTGGATCGACCCTACGGTAATCACCGAGGGCTCTACCGGCTTCACCTCGCGGCTCACGATCGTCTGCAGATCGAGCACCAGCCGGGCCGCGATCACAATCGGGTCGATCGTCGTGTGCGGATACGCCCCGTGCCCGCCGCGGCCGCGGATCGTCACGTCGACGCTGTCCACATTGGCCAGCGCATACCCGGTGCGGCAGGCAATCTTCCCCGTGGCCCGATCCGCCGCCACATGCAGCGCCAGCGCGAAGTCCGGCCGTGGGAACCGTGCGAACAACCCATCGTCGAGCATCGCCTGCGCCCCGGCGCCGCGCTCCTCCGCCGGCTGGAAGATCGCCACGACCGTCCCCGCCCAGGCCTCCCGATGTGCGGCTAGGTAACGCAGCGTGCCGACCAGGTTCGTCATGTGCATGTCGTGCCCGCAGGCGTGCATCACGCCGACCACCGCGCCGCGCGCGTCGGCCACCTTCACCTGCGAGGCGTAGTCGACTTCCGTCTCTTCGACCACCGGCAGGGCGTCCATGTCCGCCCGCAGCATGAGCGTCGGCCCATCGCCGTTCTTCAGCACGCCCACCACGCCGTGCCGGCCCACATGCTCGGTGGTCTCGAATCCCAACCGCCGCAACTCAGCCGCCATCTTGGCCGCGGTCTTTTCCTCCTCGAACGACAGCTCCGGCGTCTGGTGCAGCTCCTTGTAAAACTGGGTGAGCGAGTCAAGCTCGCCCTGAACCCAATCGGCGGGGGTTTCCGCTGCCACCGAAGAAGGGATGCCTAGCGCTAGCAGGAGTGCAAAGACTCGGCCTCTCTGTCCCCCTCCCCACACAGGGGAGGGAGCCGGAGGATCGATTTGCATCTCAAAACGATTGGACAACCCACCGCAATTTGCTAAACTTCGCCCATTCATAAGACCGCTCTTGTTCATTGGAGCCGCTGTGGGTTCATCGCCCGGCAGCGGCTCCTTATTTTTTTTGCTCCGTACACTTTGTCGCGAGCCGCGGGGTTCATCCCCGCGGTTCTTCCCACTGGCCCGCCGCTAACGCCAACAGCTTCGGCACGATCGCCCGCATGGCCCGCGCCCGGTGGCTGAGCGCCGCCTTCACTCGCGGCCCGAGTTCGCCAAACGTGCGGTGGAACTCGACCACTTCGAACAGCGGATCATACCCGAATCCGTTGGTCCCCGCCGCCATCGTCGTAATCCGCCCCGTGCAAATATCGTGGCTCTCCGCGCGGATCTCCCCCCGCGGATCGGCCACTGCCACGTGACACACATAGCGTGCCCCACGCTGCGCCGCCGGCCGGTCGCCCAACTCGGCGAGCAGCCTCGCGTTGTTGGCCTCGTCGGTCGCGTCCTCGCCGGCGTATCGCGCCGAGTACACGCCGGGGCGACCGCCGAGCGCTTCGACCTCCAGCCCGCTGTCGTCGGCCAACACCCACGCGCCAAAATGCCGGGCGTACTGGCTCGCCTTCTTGCGAGCATTGGCTGCAAACGTGTCGCCGTCTTCGCTCACGTCTGGCGCCGCGGGCAGATCGCGCAGCGTCTCAACCAAGAACCCGTGCGGTGCAAGCAATTCCGCCAACTCGCGCCCCTTGGCGACGTTGGTCGTGCCAATCAATAGACGATGCAAACCCGCGGCCATGGCAATTGCGTGGGAGGCAGTAAGACCCCTCTCCCTCCGGGAGAGGGAGCATCATACGCAATCACTGCTTGGTATGCACCTCATCGTCGTGCATACGCCGCCCCGATCGACGGCTTCGGCGCCACGATCGGCGTCGGCTGAATGTCGAACGGCATCCCCATCAATCGCTTGGGATGAAAGCCTTCCGCCGCCTCGCCCAACCCCGCCGCCAGATGGTTGGCGAACTGCTGCTTGATGCGGGCCTGGTCCGCCTCGAATTTGCGAATCTCCGCCGCATCCAGTCCCAACTTGTCGTAGTTGGGCCGCTCGAAGCCCACGTTCGGCGTCGACGCCCCAAACGTACTCATGATGATCTGCGCGTCGCGCGTCGCCGGCAGCAGCCGGCCATCGTCCAACTGCTGCATCTCGGCGAACGAGCCCACGGCCACATAGCTCTCGTGCCGATCGTGGAACTCAAACGCCTCCCACCCTAGCGACCGCAGCGCCACAACGAGCCGATGGGCGTCCTGGCCCGCGATCACGAGCGGATCCTTCTCGCTGGCTAACCGCGTCCGCGGCGTCTGGTCGTCGACGTCTTCCGCCTTTTGCAGCGTGGTCCGCCCGCGGAATGTCGCTACCTTGATCGTGTACTTCTCCGGGCAGTGCAGCGCCGAATGCTCCAGCCCCTCGTTCCATTTGACCACGTCGGGATCGATTCCCGGCGTGAAGTATTCCTTGGGCAAGAGCGGATTGCGGGTGATAAACGCGTGGCTCATCGGCCCCTCGGTCACCGCCTGGCCGAGCCGCTGTTTGGTCGCTCGGTAGAACTGCCGTACCGAGGCGAGGCTCTGCGAGGTGCTCTCGGCGCCCTCGCCCTTCAGCACGTCGGGCTCAATCGTCTTGACCCGTTCAAGCAGGGCCTGTCCGTCGGCGTCGTCGACCGCCAGAAACTCGCCCACGAGCACCGCATGCTCCAGCACCTGGTTGCCGCGTGCGTAGCGCCGCCGCACTGGGCCGCCGTAGTCGTCGAGGCCCCGCCCTACGCGCCCGTCATCCAACTTGAACGTCATCGCGTAGTAGTACGCCGGCAGATTGAACCGCTGCCGAAGCTCGAGGACCAACTTCCGCGCGTCGCCTTCGCCTTCCTCGCCGGTGAACGACGCCGCCATGATCAACCACGGCCCGTTCGTCTCGCCCAGCGTGTAGTCGCCGCGCGGGTCGGCGTCCACGTTTTTCCGCGGCATGAGCTGCCGCCACAACGGCTCGGCGGCGGGGGTCGCCCCGGGCAGCCCGGCGAACAGTGTTAGCCCGACCATCAATGGGCGCTCGAATCGCACCACGGCTGCCGCGCAAAACCAGCGACGCATAAAGACTCCGTCCCAAGTCCAGGGAAGGGGCGCCATCGCCCGCAAAAGCGGCGGAAAATTACACGCCCCGGTCCCCAGCGCCCAGGGCGATCTGGCCCGGGACGCCACCGCTAGCTCCCCCCCGGCCGCACCGCCAAAATCCGCCTCCAGCGCCGCAATATCCCGCCCGCCGCAACGACTTCCCCGTAGGGCGCCCGTTACGACCCGCCAACTCCCCCAGAACCCGCTATATTGAAACAGCCGGGCACCACTGCCCCCGCTTGCGGCTTAGCGCGGCTCCCGCGCCGTCCCCTCCGGCCCCTCCCCCTTGTGGGAAGGGCTAGGGAGGGGGGACAGCGGAGCGAACAGATCCGCCCTTTTCGCCAACCGAACACATCACCTCCACTACGGAACTCCAATCATGCGTCGCCTCCTGCTGCCCCTCCTCGCCGCCCTCCTGTTCACCGCCCCCGTCCCGCGCCTCCGCGCCGCTGAGGATGACGCCGATGCCAAGCCCGGCGCCACGGCAACCGCCGACAAAGAGAAAGACGATGCCAAAGAGGACGAGGAAAAGGACAAGTCCAAGGACGAATCCGATTCCACCGACGCCAAGCCCCGCGCCGCCAAAAAAGTCCGTCTCGCCCACATCGTCCTCGAAGGCTCCCTCCCCGAGTCCCCTGGCGAGTTTTCGCTCTTCGGCGACCTGGGCATCGACCTCCGCAAGAACATCGCCCGGCTCGAAAAGGCCGCAGACGACAAAGAGATCGGCGGCATCGTGCTGGTGATCGAAGCCGACCTCGGCTACGGCAAGGTCAACGAGCTCCGCGACGCCGTGAAGCGCGTCCAGGCCAAAGGCAAGAAAGTCTACGCCCTGCTCGAATCCGCGATGGGCTCGCAGTACGTGCTCGCTGCGGCTTGTGACGAGATCGTCCTCCCTGAGTCCGGCGAGATCGTCATCCCCGGCATCCGCGCCGAGTTCGCCTTCTACAAGGACATGCTCGCCAAGCTCGGCATTGAGGCCGACATGATGCACGTCGGCGATTACAAAGGCGCCGCCGAACCTTACACGCGCGACAGCCTCAGCGAGCCGGTGCGCAAGAACATGACCGCGCTCATTGACGACCTCTACGACGACATGCTCAGCAACATCGCCAGCGACCGCGACCTGAAGGTCGAGGAAGTTCGCGAGGCCGTTGACCAGGGCATGCTGATGGCCAAAGACGCCAAGGCCGCCGGGCTCATCGACCGCATCGCCTACGCGGACGAGTTCCGCGACGTGCTGGCCGACGAGTACAACGCCGAGAAGCTCGTGTTCGTCGAGAACTACGCCAAGACGAAGATCGACGCCGACTTCTCTGGTCCGATGGGCATGATGAAGCTGTTCGAGACCGTCTTCAGCGGCCCGGGGAGCAAAAGCGGCTCGGGCGGCGCGTCGAAGCTCGCCCTCATCTACTGCGTCGGCCCCATCATGTCCGGCGAGAGCCAGTCGTCGCTCTTTGGCGACACGGTCATGGGTTCCACCACGATCGTCGAAGCCCTGCAAGCCGCCGACAAAGACGACGACGTGAAGGCCATCGTCATGCGCGTCGACAGCCCCGGCGGCTCCGCCCTGGCTAGCGACCTCATCTGGCGGCAAACCCAAAAAATCAAGAAGCCCATCGTCGTCAGCATGGGCGACGTCGCCGGCAGCGGCGGCTACTACATCTCGATGGGCGCCGACCGCATCTACGCCGAGCCCGGCACGATCACCGGCTCGATCGGCGTCGTCGGCGGCAAGCTCGCCATGAAGGGTCTCTACAACTGGATCGGCATGGACACCGAGAGCATCGCCCGCGGCAAGAACAGCGGCATCTTCAGCTCGACCGAGAAATTCTCCGACAGCGAGCGCGAGGTGATCGAAGGCTACATGAAAGAGATCTACGGCCAGTTCACCGCCAAGGCCGCCAAGGGCCGCGGTATGAACGTCGCGGACCTTGAAAAACTCGCCGGCGGGCAGGTCTACACCGGCCGCGTCGCCAAGCGCAACGGCCTGATCGATGAAGTCGGCACGCTCCGCGACGCGATCCAGGCCGCCAAGCGGCTCGCCGGCCTCGACCCCGACCAGAAGTACGAGCTCAAGATGCTCCCCGAAGCCAAGAATCCGCTCGAAGAACTCTTCGGCGGAGGCTCCCGCGGCGAGAAGGAAACCCGACTCGGCGCCGCCGCAGCCGGCCTGCTGCAAATCGCCCCCGAGCTCCGCGGCCCGCTGCGCCACGCAGCGATGCTCCAGCAGGTGATGCGCGACCCGGTGGCCTTGATGATGCCTTACTGGTTCGAGATCAAGTAGAAGTTTCCCCCTCCCTCGGGGAGGAGCTAGGGGAGGGATTCGCGGCGCCATTAAGCATTTATGAGAAGACGTTCGCGCTTTGCTGCGCGATTGTCGCTCGTTATGCCGTCCACACGTCGACAACCAGGACCGTATGCGCCGACTCGTCGACTTCAAAAACGATCACCAGCGGAAACTCGATCGCGATGCGGAGATTTTCCTCGCGAGACTCCCCAACGCTCAGCGGATCGGAGCGTAATCGCCGATCAAGCGAGTTGGCTGCTTCGGTAATCTGGGACTGGAGGCGAGATCCAAGCCACATGCTCGCGAGTCGCTCGGCAGCGTCATTCTGCCACAAGACGCGCCAGTTCATGTGGCGCCCAGTTCGCGGAGAATCTCATCCAACGGTCGCCCCGTTTCCTCACGGGCTCGCCGCTTGAGCTCTTCCAGGGGCGTCGGGCAACTTGCCCAGAGTTCGTCATACGTTGGAGTCGGCTTTTTCGCCACGTAGTAGCCCAGCGTGCGGCCCGATTCGTCGCACAGTTCCACTTCACCATCGATCCTCGCAAGCGTCGCTGCGGTGACTTGATCCAAGCTCAATTTGGTCATCGCTTTCCTCCCATGGAGAGCGGCAGATCGGGTCCACCCTGTCTTACATATTATACACAATTGCCGTCGATTGCCGACGGTTTAAGCGAATTCGCCTGGTTGATTGCTATCTTGTCGGTCGGTTGGCATGTCTAATCCAGCCTTTGAATCGCCGCACGCGGAAAGACGCCCCACGCGAACCCGCTAGTGACTGCCCGTGTCCGGGATTCTTCGGCACGGTGCATCCGAAACTGAAAATGGCCATTCGCCCGAGAATGAAATGGAAAACGACAAGCGAGAGAGTGTCTTTACTCCGGGCAACGAACCCTACTTGGGTCGACAATGGCTGTTGCACTTTGACAAGTTGATTTGCTCGTGCCTCGAACAGAACGGCGAAGTTGCACCTAAAACGCATGGAATTGACACGTCCGACGTGCAGCAGGCTGCGTGTCAACTGATTCCCCAAGGCATCAGCATCGCGTTATCTATTCGCGAGCTCATCCGCCAGGGCTACCTGTTCGGCGCGCTGATGCTCGTACGACCACTAGCGGAAAGGGCGGTCATTCTGCTCTACCTTGATCAAAACCCAACCGAGATCGCCAAGTGGACTCGAGGCTGGCGCCATGATGAGGCGCCGAGTCTCTCGAAAATGTTGGAGTCATTGAAATCGGCCTCGGGCGATCCCTTCCCATTCAAGGGGCACGAGGTGACTTCGCTCTATAATAGCCTCCTTCACGCAAAGCCCGATTGCGCTTTCTGGAGTGTTATACCACTTGAGGAAAGCAAATTCGGACATACACCCTCAAAGATGTTGAACAGCCCGTCGCTCTGCGACGAGATATGCAGCCACGCAATCCCATGGTTGGTCTGTGTTCAATGCATGATCAAAGCCTATTTTCCCGACCTGAGCCTCGCCTAACGGCGCGCCGACGATTCCTGTAGCTCATTGCGATCCCCGCAACTTCAGAAGACTATGATGCTCAAATTTCGATTGATGCTTCTGGCGCTCGCACTAACGGCCTCCTCGGTCGCCAACGCCGAGCCCACCCGCATCCGCGACGTCGTCTACGGCCGCGCCGCCGGCATGGCGCTCACGCTCGACGTGCTCAAGCCGGAGAAGCCAAACGGCGTCGGCGTGCTGTTTATGGTCTCCGGCGGCTTCAACTCCGACATCACGCTCATCGGCCAGGGCTTCTTCCCGCTCTCGTTGTTCCAACCGTTTCTCGACCGCGGCCAAACCGTGTTCTTCGTCGCCCACGGGTCGCAGCCCAAGTTCACCGTCGCCGAGATCAGGCCCATGGTCAGCCGCGCCGTCCGCTTCGTTCGCTCGCACGCCGCGGACTACGGCGTCGATCCGCAGCGACTTGGCGCCATGGGCGTTAGCTCCGGCGGCTTCCTCACGCTCACGCTCGCCACGACCGGCGACGACGGCGACGCCGCGGCGAAAGACCCCGTCGACCGCGCGTCCAGCCGCGTCGAAGCGGCGGCTTGCTTCTGCCCGCCGACCGACCTGGTCGACTACGGCGAGAAAGGCCGCACGTTTCTCGAGTTCAAACCCGTCGAGTTCGTGTGGCACACGATCCCTGTCCAAGACCAGCCGCGCGACGAGCAGTTGAAAGTCCTCGGCGAGCTGTCGCCGATCACGCACATCACCCCCGACGACGCCCCCACGCTCATCATCCACGGCGACCACGACGAGCTGGTCCCGCACGAACAGTCGCAGCGGTTCATGGCGAAGCTCGAAGCGGCCGGCGTCTCGCACGAGCTGATCATCCGCGAAGGCGCGGGCCACACTTGGCCCTCTATGCCCGCCGACTTCGTCCTGCTGGCTGACTGGTTCGACAAGCGCCTGGCTCCCAAAGTTATTGAGCCAAAGAAATAAGGTGAACGGTGAGGGCGCCGGCCACACCTGGCCGAGCCGGCGATTTTGCACTCCTCGAAGACTGGTTCGAAAAACGCCTCGCTCCGCCTTCCGGCGAAGTAAGGGGCCGCGTCACCGCGTCCGACGCACGCTCTCCGGGTCGCAAGTTCTTTTGCGGAAAGGGCTTCCGTAATCAACTCCCGCATCGCGTCAATCCCCAAGCCCGCCAAAACGACTCCTTCGCCACGAAACAACACCAACTCACTGTGTATTTGGGATAAAGTGGTAGACTTTTCCTACCGTCCCAATTACCCTGGCTTGAAGCGTATACCCCGCCGGAGGGGTGGGTCGAATCCGGCTGAGTCTACCTCCTCGAGGATTGCACCAATGGCGTGGAAGTCTGTCTCTCTGTCTGTCGCCGCGGCCGTCCTGTTCGCCGCCTCCAACGCGGTCGCCTCCATTCAATACGATGCGAATGTGACCAGCGACGTTATCTACGGCACGGGCAACGCCAACGGCGGCTTCACCCGCGAACAGAACAACGGGGTTGAAGTGGCGCTCCGCACGCATCAGCGGTTCCCCGCCGCCAACATCTTCAACAGCAACGGCGACGGCACCTACACATGGCCGACGGGCAACTTCGGCCCCGGCGGCACGAACTTCCAATGGAACTTCGACTGGTCGATCAACACGAACTACGACGGCACGACGGGCTTCAACGTCGGCGATCTCACCTACGAGATCCGCATCGACTTCGATCCCTCGTTCGCAACCTCGTTTCTGACGTTCGACCCCATCATCCCCGGCCCGGCCGATCACTCCTTCGGCACGAACGCCACCGGCAACGGCGCTGGGCTCGAGGCTCCCGGCGACGATACGTACGCCAACCTGCTGGCGGGCAACAACCTCGTCCAGAACTCGTGGCGGCACACGTTCTTCGGCCCCGTCGACCCGACCGCCAACGGAATTTACGACATCGAGCTGTCGGCCTACCGCGGCACGGGGATGGATCGCGTCTTGCTCTCCGAAGTCGGCATCCAAGTCATCAACGGCGTCGTGCCCGAGCCAGCCACGCTCGTCACTTGGGGCGGCCTCGCCCTCGCCGCCGGCGGTTTCTGGGTTCGCAAGAAGAACGCGACGGCCTGAGGCCGGAGAGCGCTTGCCACAACCCCGCGCCCGTTCACCCCGCGTCTCCCCACGCGGGGGTTTTTGTGCGCACTTTTGATGATGATCCGAAACTTGATATCGCGCAACGGTGGCACTCTACGCCGTTAACCCTTCCCAGAAAGAGTCCGCAGATGTCGCCGATGAGCGCAGATGGCAAGAGAAAAAAGGGAGGAAGAAACGCAGCACAGGCCCTCCTCTCGTGACTTCATCTGCGGATATCTGCGAAATCTGCGGATAACTCCGGAATCAGAAGGTTATCGGCGTAGGGTGGCACGCCCAAGTCTGCGCGGGGCGTGGTGAACGACCTGAAAGCGAACCAACGCACCACGCCCTGCGGCAGACCTTGGGCGTGCCATCCGAGTAGGATGCGTCGTCGGTCCTCCGACGACCTATTATCTCATCTGCGAAACGGATTCTCCTGCGGGTCGGATTTCCGATCTACCTCGACCGTCGGAAGCGGGAGGCTGATGCGAGCAACACGGCCGCGGCGAGGAGCGTGGGCGTCGCCGGCTCGGGGATCGCCGTGGCCGACGCGGCGAGGGCCGCGTCGATCGCGGCGTCGAAATCGGCCGGGCTGGGAGGCGTTTCGCCGAGTTGCTGTTGCCAGTAGAGGAAATCAGCGCCGGTTTGGAAGTCGTCGCCGTCGGCGTCATTCAATCCGGTCCACAGGCCGGCGCGTTCGGTCCATGCGGTCAAGTCCTCAGCGTCGACGTCCCCGTCTTCGTCAAAGTCGGCGAACGGGCGCTGGCGCGCGAGGGCGTTCATGCGCCAACCCCGGTCGGGACGGTCAACAAATTCTGTGTGCCCGCGGAGGTAGAGCCAGCGGCCCAGGACGCTCACGAAGACCTCGACCTGATCGCCCGCAAGGTTTTTGCCGGCGAACTTGAAGACTTCGAAGATCGACGCCGTTGGCAACTCCACGCCGCGGAGGCCGCTCAAATTAAAGATCCCGTCGACATCCAGCGGCGGCGCGAGCGAGAACGGATTTTGCGCCCAGGCTCGCACATTCTCGAAGTCGGCATAATGGATGATCGACGGCGGATCGTCGCCGTAGTCCCAACCACGAATGAAGTCGAACGTGCCGTAAACGTTCAGCTCATAGTCGGGATTGCCGATCGCGACAATGGTGCTGAGTCGCGGCGCGAAGCGGTAAGAGCCGATGACGTCCGGCGGATCGGCGCAGAGCCTTAGCGGCGGCAAGCACGTCGCGAAGGCGACGATCAAGCTCAGTGCAAGAGATTGAATGGATCGCTTCATGGACGACCCCTCCTCATGCGTGCCAGTGCATTTTGCATTGGAGCCGACGTTTCGCTCAATTGTAGCAAGTTGGGCGTGCGCGCTCATCTGACATGGCAAATCGCCCGGAAACGCTGCACGGAGCGTCGGGGGAAAGAAAAAGGAGGAGGGGTCGTCGGTCCTCCGACAACCCATCCTTTGCGGAACGGACTTTCCGATCGATGGGTCACCGGCGGACCGGCGACCCATTCTTCAAGCTAAATAGCTCCCGCGAGTTCGTTTGATAGGCAAGCAACATTCGCAAGGCGGTTCCTAAACAGGAAGCGACATATCGCCGCACGATCATTCGTTTTGTCATTATGAGGGACAACTACGACCACCCTTTCACCCTCCATTTCGCTCCACTGGCTAAGTAGGTCGTACGTAAGGTGCTGCGTGATGTCGGGTATCGCGACACCCCGTCCGTCGTCGTCAATGGGCAGATACCCGACGTCGCCAACGAGTGGGCCGAACGCATGCGTCGCTGCAAGTCTAGCGATGTGCCCATTTCGCGGGCCTCCCACCCCAAGGATGACCAAATCAGGTTCCTCGAAATCACGGCTTCTTCGCGTCAGCGTCCAATGGGGTTGCCCGCCGAACTGCTTCGCCCACCGTACCGCGACGGCATCAGCACTAACCTCAGGATTGTCGGCATGATGGTGATTGTTGAGCGCATAGAAATGAAGCTCTCTGGATCTCTGGTGCGACCCTGTCACCTTGAATCTTGGCAACGCGTCACAAAGTCGATTCTGTGTAGGTCCGCCACTTAGCAAGATTGCGGGCTGTGGACCAGGCAACTGTGCGATGCGGGTTGCAAGATGCATAGCTGCGACTTGGAACACGCACCATTGAGAGCTCACGCTCGGTATTATGAATTCTACGGACCGGTACCTTTTGCGAAGGCTTTTCTGGAGCGTTTTGTCCTGATCAAGGTCTCCGTCGAAGTCCGGCGCGCTTTGCCCGAGCCACCTCAGGGTAGCCTCACGAATTTGCTCCCGAAACTCTGGAAGGACGTGAAAGAATACTGCCCATTGTGCCGCGTCCACCCTGAGCGGTTTCTGCTTTGGCTTCCAGTTAATGAGTCGACTCACGCGAGACTTGTCGATCGTGAACCCGCGAGTCCCGAGTGCGGTCGCGACCAGCGCCAATTCCTCGGCAATAACGTCGTTCTCCCATCCCGTGGAACGGCGGAAATCCCTGAGCGCCTCCGCGAGGAGCGGCAGTACAACCTCACTCGCAAACGGGGCAGAATGCATTGGCATCGCTCGGCCTCATCTGACCGGAACATCACTAGGACGGCGCACATTAGAATTTGCGTCTAGACCGCATTCGTCAATGCAGAATGCAAGGACTCGCACGAGTGCGTTTTCCGCAGCCGTCATGGAATCGGGGTCATGGTCGCGGCTCTACTCTGTCGTAGCGTCCACTTCAAGATGCGAATTACGCGAATGATCAGGAGCGCAACCATGCGTATTTGCGACTGGTGCTTTGAGCCAGGATGTACGGGTAAGTGCGACTTAGCCATCGACATCAAAAAATACCATGACCAGGTAGGACGATTTAACAACGAGTTTGCGCGAGTGGTTAGTCTTCGGGAAATGGTCCAAATAAGGTCAACACTGGATGGTCCTCTTGTCGCAACGTCGGGATATTTCGCCCCACTCCACTTCGGGCATCAAGGAATGCTAGCCCACTCCAAGCATTTCGGGAAGTATCTCCTGGCCATTGTCTCAGGCGACGAACCCCTGCGTCGAAAGAAAGGAGCGGCCTTCATGCCGCTTGCCCAGCGAGCAGCAATCATCAGCGCTGTCAGAGGCCCCGATTTCGTCTTGCCATTCGAGCAACCCATCCCAGGCGACGATGGCGTGACGCTGGTTCTCGATTTGGTAAAGCCCAACGTCTTCACGAAGGGAGGAGACAGGGTCGACGGCAACTTCGAGGAGCGAGAATTCTGTGAGCGCAATGGAATTGATATTCGTTATCCGCCAGCGTTCAGTGGCGCGGGACCACACAGCACTGAGTTTCTGACGGCCTGGAGTGATCATGCGAACTATTGCCGGGACGTGCGCGAGTTAATTGCCCGGGAAGTCCGATGCGAGAACGACGATGGGCATCTGGATCGATGAATCGTGTCCGCGAAGTGTCAGCTAATGGAATGCTTGGAGAACCCTTTGGAGTCATGCGATGTCCCGAGAACCACTCAATATCGTCGCTGTCACGCCGGAACTTACGCCGTTCGGCAAAACTGGCGGAATTGCCGATCAATGTGCCGGCGTTGGCAAAGGCTTGTCAGAAGCTGGCCATAAGGTTAGTGCGATAGTGCCGTTTCATCGCCGATGTCAACTGCCGGGTGCGCCGGAGCCCGATGACACAGGAGTGCGATTGACGACGAGATGCGGTGGCGAAGAAGTCACATGTGAGCTGAAACGTTGCGAGCTTCCTGGATCAGCTGTTCAAGTATTCTTGATCGACTGCCCAGTATTCTTCGACCGAAGCGGCATATATGGCGACTCGGCGGGAGAAGCTTACGCCGATAACTGTCGGCGATTTGTCGCGTTCAGCCGGTTTGCAGTGCAGGCTGTCTGTGAATTGGGCTTGAAGCCCGACGTACTTCACGCCAATGACTGGACCACCGGAATGGTTCCCGCCAGTTTGGCGTTTGGGCCTGAGAAAAATGGCAAACAAGCCCCGATTGGAACCGTTTTTACGATTCAAAACCTAATGCATCAAGGACTATTTCCGCCGGAGAGCTTTGAGCTAGCTGACCTAAGTCGAGACTTTTTTCATCCAGAGTACTTCGAATTCTTTGGACAATTTAGCCTGCTTAAGGCAGGTATTGTTTCCGCCCATCGTATTACAACGGTCAGTCCATCATATGCGAGCGAGATTCAAACGCCCGAGTTTGGTGAGCGAATGGATGGTGTCATCGTGTCGCGTCGTGACAAGCTGGACGGCATTCTTAACGGCGTTGATACAAGCGTGTGGAATCCAAAAACGGACCCTTGTATTGCAACGAGGTATTCGATTGCGGACTGGCGTCGAGGAAAAGCCGCATGCAAGGACGACTTGCAAATGCGCACTGGGCTCATGCGTGACCCAAAGTCGCCGCTACTCGGAATGGTTGCACGCCTCGACCAGCAGAAAGGCGTCGATATTGTCGTAGATTGCGCCGCGGAGATCATTGAAGCTGGCGCTCAATTATGCATCCTAGGCAAAGGTGAGCAGTCGCTTGAGAATGCACTTCGTCAACTTGGAGGGAGGTTTCCCCGCCGCATCGCGGTCAACATTGACTTCGACGACGATGCGGCGCATCGAATAGAGGCTGGTGCAGATGCGTTCCTGATGCCAAGTCGTTTCGAGCCCTGCGGACTAAATCAGATGTACAGCATGATCTATGGGACACTTCCTATAGTCCACCATGTGGGCGGCCTCAAGGACACGGTCATTGATTCGGAACTTGGCGCGCCAGGACGCAACGGAGCCAATGGATTTGCATTTACCAACATGTCACACCGCAGCTTTCTGCAATGTGTACAACGCTGTCTGAGCATGTACAGAGAAAACCCTGTCGAATGGGAATTGCGCGTCCGGAACGGTATGTGTCACGATTGGTCATGGGCTCGTCAGGTTCCGGCTTATGAAAACGTATATCGGCAAGCAGTTGCTCGATTGGCGATCGCCTGATGGACAGCAATCGATAAGGTCATACCGATAGGGCTACACCTCTCCAGTCATTGCAAGCCTTTCCAGCGCATGGTACAGGTGCAAGTCAATCTCCGCTTCCTCTCTGCTGTGGGTCGTCCCCTACGCCGCGCTGGCGTCGTTGATCGCCAGCGTCCCCGGGCCCTTCCAGATCGAGCTGGTCAACTGGCTCGCCAAACTCAATGGCATGATCCTCTTGTCATTCCGAGGTCCGCCGAGGAATCTAGCCGGACCCCTCGGCAGACCTCGGGGTGACAAGGGCCAACGGACCCACTACCCAATTCTCTGCGCCTCTGCGTGAGCTGTTCTCTTTTCTCCGCACCGAGGCTTGAGGCGTGGGTCCGACTGTCCGCCCACCTACGGCCTACGGCCCAGACCCGACAGCCTTCCCCCTCCTCCGTATCGAGCATCAAGCATCCAGCATCAAGCATCCACCCCCTGCCCGCCACCGACTTTAGACCATCTATGGCGCAAACGCCGGGAAAACGGCCCCTGACCCCTCACACGACTTTAGACCATCTATGGAGGGACCGCCGCGTTCGCCCTCCGGGCAATGCAATAGAAGGCGGGCACTACGGCAGGAGGACTGCAAAGTGGTTTGATTGAACCGCCAAGAGCGCCAAGTACGCCAAGAGGACATGAGAGAACCTGCGAGATTCTGAGGCGATCGGCCTGGCGCTCTTGGCGTCCTTGGCGGTTTTCCTTGACTTTGCAGTTCTCCTGGGCACTACGGCCGCTGCTCGCTCAGAAACTCGACGATGTCGAGAAACTCCCCAGGAGCCAGCACCGCCGCCAGGTTCTCCGGCATGCTGCTTTGGTTGGTCTCGGCCAGCTCTTCGATCTCGTCCAGGGCAAACTCCTTGATCTTCCCCTCGGCCATCAGCAGCGTGAGCGACTTGTCATCCTTCTGCACGACGAGGCCCATCGCTGGAAGGCCGTCGATCGTTACCAACGTGGTGGTGACATACTTGGGATCGACTTTCTTGCTCGGCTCCAGAATCGATTCGAGAATCTCGCGCCGCTTGAGCCGCTTGCCGACGTCGGTCAAATCAGGGCCAAACTGATAGCCCGTGTTGCCCACGCGATGGCAGCCCGAGCACACGCGCTGGAACACGCGCTGCCCGTTGCCGCGGTGACCGTCCATTCCTTCGAGCGCCGCATAGCCGTCATCACGCGATTCGGCGCTGCTTGCCGGATCGAGCAAGACCTTGAGATGCCCTTGCGCCGCCAGTCCCGGCCGCCGCCGCTCGATGTACGAGGCGATGAACTCCCGACCCCGCGATTTTTCCGCCGTGAATTGCCCGTCGTAATACGGCTTGCTCCATGCTGGTTCGAGCGCCCCGATCGTGTGCTCGAGCGTGTATTCGATCCACGAGTCCAACGGCGACTCCAGCGCGGCGAGCGCCGCCTCGGCCGACTCCAGCGTTGGGAAGAAACTCAACCCCCGGATTGCCTCCAATCGCACCCGCGGATCGGCGTCGCGAACGCCCGCTTGCAGCAGCGGCAGCGCCTCAGGCAGGTATTCGCGCTCGTCGGCAACCAAGTGCATCGCCGCGGCGCGCGCATGTGGGTCCTTGGCCCGCAGTACGTTGCCGAGCAACTCCTCGTCCACGGCATGATGGCTCTGCAGCACCCACAGCGCCTCGCACCGCAGTCGATCGTACTCCGCATCGTGCGGGTCGAGCCCCGCGGCCCAGGTGTTGACGGCCGCCGCGACCGTCGCCGTCGGCCGGTCCCACAACTCCCGCCGCGCTCGATCCCG
>JBIOVA010000237.1:0-5204 GCA_044867485.1 Lacipirellulaceae bacterium
GCGCGCGGGCCGTCGACGCCCCGATGCACGTCCGGAGGCTCCACGCGACGATCCTCCACCAACTCGGCCTCGACCCCAACCGCTTGTCCTACTTCTTCCGCGGCCTCGACCAAAAGCTCGTCGGCGTGGAGCCCGTCGAGCCGATTGCGGAAGTCATCGCTTAAGACTCGTTTAAGGACCTCCATGGACAATCACCGCCCTCAGGAACTCAAGGGCCGCGTTGCGCTCGTCACCGGCAGCACGCGCGGGCTGGGCAAGGAAATGGCCCTCGAACTGGCCCGCCGCGGGGCGCGCGTGGCGATGAACTATGGCAATTCGCGCGAGGCGGCCGAGCGAGCGTTTGCCGAGTTGTCGGCCGTGTCGAACGACTGCTGCCTTGTGGGCGGCGACGTGACCGATGCGGCCACGGTGGAACGAATCTACCGCGACGTGGGCGAGCGACTGGGACCCATCGACGTGCTGGTGGTTAACGCCACATGCGATCAGCCGCAGCGACCGATCGAGGAGTACGACTGGGCGTTCTTCCAGCGGATGCTCGACTTCTTCGTGAAGAGCCCCGTGCTGCTCACGCAGGCCTGTTTGCCGCACATGAAGCGGCAGCGGTGGGGGCGGATCATTCATATGACGAGCGAAGCCTTCACCGGGGGCTGGCCAAATTTTTCGGCGTACATCGCCGCCAAGGG
Source organism: Lacipirellulaceae bacterium (assembly GCA_044867485.1). Lineage (GTDB taxonomy): Bacteria > Planctomycetota > Planctomycetia > Pirellulales > Lacipirellulaceae > Lacipirellula. The sequence continues at coordinate 684 of JBIOVA010000237.1, forward strand.
CGGGCAAACAGGATTGGCGCGCAGTCTCGCGAGCGAATTGGCGCCCTGGGGGATCACGGTCAACATGATCGCGCCGGGGTGGATTCCCGTGGAGCGGCACGCGGACGATCCGCAGGAAGCGAAGGACGCTTACCTGGCGCGGACGCCGGCGCGCCGCTGGGGGACGCCGGCAGACGTGGCCGCCGCCGCCGCGTACCTGGCGAGCGACGCCGCGGGATTTGTGACCGGGCAGACGGTGAGCGTCGACGGAGGGCGGACGGTGTCGTGAGAAGTGAGGAAGGGCAGGGTTCAGGGTTCAGGGTTTAGGGAGATGAAACACCGAGGGGCGCATGGCGGGATCGTATGACGCTGCTGCGCCGCCGCGGATCGAGCTTCGCGTCCACGGCGATTTTGTTGACTGGCTGGCCGCATCGGCGGGAACGCTGGCGGTGACGACGTATAACTCCGGCAAGTTGGCGTTGTTCTCGACCCTAGGCGGGCGGTTGGCGTCGTGCATCCTCAAGCTCGCCCGGCCGATGGGTCTGGCGTTTGACGGAGGACAACTTGCCGTGGCGGCGCGAGAGCAGATTCTCATCTGGCGGGCCGATGGCGGCGAGCCATCGGCGTCGGAGACGCCTCCCACAGCCGTGTTCGCGCTGGAGGCGATCCATGCCACGGGGCGGGTTGACGCGCACGACCTGGCGTACGACGCCCGCGGGTTGTGCTTTGCCAACACGCGATTCAACTGCGTGGCGCGACCCAGCCTGCGGGCCCATTTTCGCCGCTCGTGGCAGCCGGCGTTCATGACGACGGCGCAGCGTCGGGACTGCTGTCATCTCAACGGCGTCGGCGTTCGCGGCAGGCGCGTAACAATGGCGACGGCGTTTTGCACGAGCGACAGACCCGGCGGCTGGCGGTCGGCGGATCGATTCACCAGCGGCGTGGTCATTGACGTGCGTCGCAATCGCGTGGTCGTGACCGGGCTGTGCATGCCGCACTCGCCGCGATGGGACGGCCAGCGGTGGTGGTTGTGCAATTCCGGCGAGGGGACGCTGTGCACGTTTGATCCGCACAACGGGAGGTGCGAGCCGGTCTCAGCGCTGCCGGGGTTCACCCGCGGGCTGTGCTTCGCCGCGGGCCGGGCTGTCGTCGGGCTCTCGCGGATTCGTCGGCGACACATTCTCGACTCGCCGCCCGTGCGCGAGCGGCATCCGGCGATGCGTTCGGGTGTGTGGCTGGTCGACCCGGTGACGGGCCGAGCGACGGGCGCCTTGGAGTTCGTCCGCGGCGGGCGGGAAACGTACGACGCGGCGTTCCTGCCGGGCGTCTTGCGTCCCGAATTCCGGTGAATCGGCGCCAGGCGCCCGTCAGGCGACGATCGTGGCTACCGTCCCGGGCTGAAGTCGATCAGTGCGCGGAAGCCCTCGATCGCGGTCACGTCGTAAGCAGGCAGTCGGCCGCCGAGGCTGACGCCATAGCGTTTGCTTAACTGGCCGTTCGTCAGATCGAGGTATTCGTTGGGCACATAGCCTTGAGCAACGTTCCGCGGGAAAGGGACGTAGCTGGCCGCCTGCTCGGGATAATAGAGTTCCGACACGAAGCCGTAGGCGTTGATCATGCGAATGCGATCGACGCTGAGCATGGCCGCGATGCTGCGCCCGGCGACATTGGCGCGTCCGTCGAGGTAGACGCGGAATTGCTGTTGGCCTTGGAGCTGTTCGGCCGTGGCGGTCTTGAAAATGAAAGCTCCCACAATATCGATCGTGCGAATCGAGTCTAGAGCTCCCTCGATGTAGATGCCTCGGGCGGCGTTGATGACGCTGCTGGAGATGACGTTGGCGCGGCCCGATGGGGCATAAACGCCGATCGTGAATCCTTCGATGCGCATATTGGAGACCGTTACGTTGCGCGTTTCGTGGTTCACGCCGACGCCGGCGCCCTGGAACTTGCTCATGTCTCCGACGAGCAGGGAGTCGCGGACTGTAATCTGTCCCGCGTAGTGGGTCTCGACGCCGGTCGACCGCATGTTCCACGTGGTAAATTGTTCGATATACGTCTCGCCGTCATTCATCCGGTTTTGGTGGAACCACAACTCGACGCCGGACTTTGATGCGATGGCCGTATTTCCTGAAAACTTCTTGAGCGGCACGACGCCGAGCGGAACCGTCTTTTGACCGGCGGCCAGCGCGGGGTCGTTGAGATTGACAGCGTCGAATCGCGTCTTCGTGCTGGCGGTGAAGAAGACGAACGCGCCGTCGGGATTTCCGATGGAGATGTTATTCTCGACCACGACGCCGGGGCCCTGCAACCAGAACCCGTGACCGCCGTGACCAAAGTCATGGTTCGCCATCCGCGATTCGACGTGGGCGCCCAGACCGATGGAGCTCACGGACAGATTGCCGCGCATGACGCCGATTTCATTGCCATCCTCGGAAACGAACGACGCGCCGCCGATCTGGTACGCGACGTTGTTCTCCATGACGACGTTGCTGCTGTGATTGACGTACCCCCATCCGGGGCTGTCAACGATGACGCTCCCGCGCACGGTGGCCGGACTGTAGTTGGGGTTGACGCCCGTGTGATGGAAATGCATCGGGTAGCGTGCGCGGGGATTCGTGCCCGTGCCCGGCTGGCGGACGCCGTTGACGACGACGGGGTCGTCGATCGGAACGTTCTTGTCGGTGCGCCCAAAGCCGACCACGCTGATGTTCTCAATTCGCACATTGGGATTGTGCAAGAACATCATGTGCGGCCGCTCAGCGGGAACGTCGTCCACGGCGGAGGAGATGACGATGTTGCGCGTGAAGTTGGCGACGTAGACCGACAGCTCGAAGCCCTCCGGCGGCAAGTGATCGTACTGGAGCGGGTCGATGGTGACGACGTTACCGCTGATGGCGCGGATGATGCGCTCCTCGCTTTGATTTCCGGCGACGTGTTGTTGCGTGCCGGTGAGGACAATCTTATCGCCCACGCGCCAATTCGCGGGGACTTGGGAGAGGATCAATTGCGAGTCGCCGCGCTCCGGTTGATGGACAAGTGACGCGTACGGCGTCACCGTTTTGCCAAACATCCGCACCTCGCCGCGGCTGATGAGACCGCGGCTGAGCAGGTAAGGGTCCCAGGTCGCGTCGACCGGACCGCCATCAGGGATCAGGATGCGGGCGACGACGTTGCTGGCAATGGGCGCGGCCGCGGTTCCGATGTGCAACTTGCCTGTCGTGTAGACAACGATCGTATCGGCCGCCAGCTGTGTGTTGACGTTCGTGGCGAACGACAGCGTGCCGTCGACGCGGAGCGTCTTGACGGCTAGGGAGGCGGTCATGACGGCGTCGAAGCGAACCACCGTGCCGGCGGAGACGACGACGCGAGCTCCGGGCGCAGGGACCCGGCCGCCAAGCCAGACGGCGGGATTCGACCAGTCGCCGCTGGCTACGGTAACGTGTGTGGCTGCCGCCAGTGGAACAAGGCTGAAAACGCGATTGGCCTCTTCATCGTGATGATGACTTACAGCAATACCGTCCGGGCCGACGGGGGTATCCACCGTCGGGAAGTAATTGTCGTACGGAACAACAATTGAATTCGTGAAAACCGCCAGGACGTCGGGTCGCAGGGCCAGCAACTGTTCGCGGGTGAAGCGCGCTTGGGCCTCGTCGGTCAACGACAGCAATGCGTAGGCGGTCGGAATTGCCGCGAACTCGGCGGACGAGAACATGGGGATCTGCGCGGGAGTCAATCGCCCGAGGTCCGTCCAGGGCAGCGACTTGATTTGACTTTCGGTCAGCCACGTGATTTGCAGCGACGTCAAGTCAGAGATCTGCACGGTGCTGACCTTTAACGCTTGCACCTGCGGTTGCGTAAGCGCCGCCCGCGCCGCTGGGGACCAACTTGCGAACGGACCCGAATCGGGAATCGACGCGATCTGAGCGATTGTCAGCAAGGGAATCTGGTTCGGCGCCAAGTAGGCGAAGTCGTGGAGCGACAGCGACTGAATCTGCGGCACGGTCAGCCAGAAGACCTGCTCCGGCGTCAAGTCTGAGATGCGAACGCTGGCGACCTTCAATGCCCGCACCTGCGGCGCCGTGAGAGCCGCCCGGGAGGCCGGCGACCACTGTGCGAACGTGCCGGTGTCGGAAATCGTCCCGACCTGAGCCAGCGTCAGATGCGGAACCTGGCTCGGCGTCAAGTAGGGAAAGTCGTATTGCGGCAGTGATTGAACCTGCGGAGCTGTCAACCAGTCAATCTGCTGCGGCGTTAAATTTGAAATGCGGACGCTGTTGACCTTCAGCGCCTGCACCTGCGGCGCCGTGAGCGCCGCCCGCGCCGCCGCCGACAACTGGGTGAACGTGCCCGTGTCGGTCATCGTCGCGACTTGAGCAGGCCTCAAATAAGGAATCTGGTTCGGAGCCAGGTACCGGAAATCGTAGGTCAGCAGCGATTGAATCTGCGGGATCGTCAGCCAGGCAATCTGCTGCGCGGTCAAATCCGAAATCCGCACGCTGCCGATCTTCAGCGCCTGCACTTGCGGCTGCGTGAGCGCCGCCC
>JBIOVA010000238.1:0-36523 GCA_044867485.1 Lacipirellulaceae bacterium
AGGCGATCGGCGCCGAGGTCGTCAACGGCTTCGCCAAGCCCATCGACGTGCTGCTGTTGCAGGAGCAGTTTTCGATGCAGGTCTCAACGCAATCGATTGTTGACGTGCTCAACGGCATCTACGGGCCTGGCGTCTACGCGCGGTCGACGCTCAACGGGCTCACAAGTCACCCCGAGGGCGAGGGGGGCGTGCCCGGGCTGGTCTACAACACGCAATCCGTCCAGCTCGTCAACGAAATCCGCTTTGGCACGGTCAGCGGCTCGGCCCAGCCGCGATCAACATTGCGCTACCAGGTGCGGCCTCTGGGCTACGACGCCGCGGCCGATCTCTATCTCTATAACAGCCACTACAAGGCAGATGACGGCAGCGCCGACCAACTCCGCCGCGATCTCGAGGCGCAGTCCATACGATCCAATTCGGACGCCCTCGGCGACGGCGCGAACGTGATTTACGCTGGCGACTTTAACGTGTATCGCAGCAATGAAGCGATGTACCAAACGCTCTTAGCCGCTGGCCCGGGGCAAGCATTCGACCCGATCAGCACGCCTGGATCGTGGCACGACAGCGCTTCGTTCAGGAGCATTCACACGCAAAGTCCGGCGAGTTCGGCGCAGTATCCAGGCCAAACGCCAGGCGGGATGGACGACCGCTTCGACTTCCAATTGATGAGCGGCGAACTGCTCGACGCCGAGGGGCTAAGTTCCATCAGCGGCTCGTACCACGCGTTTGGCAACAACGGCACGCATTCACTCAATGGCGCGATCACCGGCGGAACCGGCGCGTCGCCCGCCGTTCTCAACGCGCTGATGACCGTGAGCGATCATCTGCCTGTGATGGCCGACTATCGTTTGCCGGCCAAGATGGGCGTGCAGTTCGGCGGTTTCCCGTTGATGGCCGCGATGGGCGCCGTGGTCCCCGTCGACGTGCTGGTTCAGAACGTGGCCAGCGCGCTCACCGTCGACGGCGTCGACGAACTGGACTATACGATTTCGGTGACGGGCGACCTGTTGGGCGGACTGAGCGGAACGGACTTTGCCCTCGGCGGCGGCAACATGCACCAAGTCATGCTGAACACCGCGACGCAGGGCGTAAAAAGCGGGATGATCACCGTATTGGCCACGAGCCAGGCGACGGCCAATCCACTGTTTACGCTGCCGGTGTCGTTCACCGTGGGCGAGGGCAACGGCCCGCCGCCGCCCACGCCGATGCGCATGACAATCGCCAAGGATGATTTCGATGCGCCGCTGAATCTCGCGGGCTACTCGCAAACGCCGACGCCGGGCGCCTTCCCCAGCAGTCCCGGATCGGGCTTTCAGCGCTACCAGGTCGGCGTCAGTGCGACGATTCCCTTCGACCTGATCGACGATTCCAACTCCAGCTTTCCCACCGACGCGCACGGCATCGTTGTGAGCGCGTCGAAGACGGACGGGTGGTTCGGCATTGCCGACACGGTCAATAACGACCACGTCTCAGGCGACGTGACCGCAACGTGGCAGTTCGACGTCGGCGGGGCGCCAAGTCTGGAAGTCTCGATCGACATGGGCGCGTGCGGCGATTTCGAGGCCGGCGCCGACGTGTTCAACTGGAGCTACTCGATTGACGGCGGCGCGTTTTTGCCGCTCTTCACGTCGTCGGTGGACGAAGCCGCGGAGAAGACTTATACGTTCGCCTCGGGAACAATGGCCACCTACCAGGATCCGTTGGTGATGACGACGACGAGCAATCAAGCCGTCGCCATGTCCAATGTGCTGCAAACCTTAACCTCCACAGTTCTCGGGACTGGCGACGTACTTACGCTGCGGCTCGACGCCAACGCCAACGGCGGCGACGAGGCGTACGCGTTCGACAACATCGTCGTGACTGGGATCGTTTTCTTCGCTGCCGCCGATTTCGACAAGAACGGCGTCGTCGACGGCGACGATTTGGCGGCTTGGCGCGACGGATTCGGCGCGGCCACGGGCGCCACGAAGGCGCAGGGCGACGCCGACAACGACGGCGACGTGGACGGCGCCGATTTCCTCGTGTGGCAGCGGCAGCTCGGGCAGCTCCCCACGGGCGCTGCGCTCAGCGGCGCCGTGCCGGAACCGGCCGGCGTGATCCACTGGCTTGCCGTCTTCGCTTCGGCGGGGGTCGCATGGCGACGGAGGCGTGCGACGCGTGGGCGCGCTCCGCGACCGCGTCGCGGCTAACGGGGAACGAGATGGCGGGCGGTTAGTCCTGCCCGGCGCTGGGCGCGTCGAACTCGAAGTCGCGCCACTTCATCGCCCGGCGGAACGGCTCGATGCGGAGCATCACTTCGCCGTTCTGGAACACGCGGACCGTGCCGTTGGACTCGCTGACCGTGATCGCGATGGAGCTCGTCACGCGGCTGATCGACGCGGCGGCCCAGTGCCGGGCGCCGAGGCCCTTGCTCAGCGTCACGTCGGCGGCGGGCGCCGAGATGTGCTGGCACGCCGCCACCACGGTGCCGTCGGCGGCCACGACGAACGCGCCGTCGAGCTGGGCGATCTCCTTGATCGCCTCGCGGACCTTCGAGTCGTTGAGTTGCCGCTCGTGCGTGCCGTAACCCTTGACGGGGTCGAATCCCAGCGGGCGACAATGCTTGAGCACGTTGCGGTGATCGCCCACCACCAGCAGGGCGCCCACGGGTTTGCCCTCGCGGCCCTCGCGGCCGATCGCCACGGCCAGGTCGACGGCCGTCTTGAGCGTGTCGAGCGGCACGCTCGTTTCGAGCTGACGGAGGTCGTGAGCGGTCAGCCGGCCCAGGTGCTCGTCAAGCCGCACGATGCTGAGCGAGTCGATCACCCCCGCCTCAAAACCGCTGTAGAGGGCCACGACGCACGCGGCGGGCGCCAGCAGGTCGTCGGCCACGCTCTCCAGAAGAGCCCGGGTGAGCTGCTCGTAGACAGGGGCGTCGATGACGGCCAGTTGGACGACGTCGAACCCAGCGTCTGCGGCCCCTTCGAGCGATGTGGGCCGATCGGCCGCCAGCACGACGTTGAGGCCCTCGGTCGTCTCGCGGAGCCGCTGCCAGTCGATAGCGGCCTCCAGGAGCACCAGCAGGGCGTCGGCCTCCTCGATTTCGGCGATCTGGCGGGCGACGTGGACGAACGCCTCGAGCTGTTCGTTGGTCTTACTGGGGGGCGCCATGGGCTCAACCGCTGCGCTCGAGATCGCCGCTGAGAAATGCATGGTTGCGTGCGTCGAATGTAGACGACGAGTGCAGTTCGTTCAATGGCGGAGACGCGCGGTGCACAAGCTTGCGACGAGCTAGCGCCGCGTGCCGCGACGTTGCGATGGCTGATGCGGAAGCAAGATTCTTGCTTCCTGCTGTTGACCGACTGGCCCTGCCGACGTCACAGGCCCTGCCGGCGTCGCCTCATCGTAGGGAGCGAACGCCAACCGGTCGTACAGCACCAGGGCGTGAATCGCGTGGCCCAGCGGCCCGGCTTCCCAATCGCGGCCGCGGTTGGCCCACATGATGTTCGCCAGATAGTTGACCGCGCGCACCGTGCGGTAATAGGTGAGCTGCTCTTCGCTGGCCGCGTAGAGCAAGAACTCGAGCTGGTGACCGGTGGTCTTCAGCCGGCGGTCGATGTCGGCCTCAGCGCCGGGGCCTTTGAACCATTCGGTGCTGAAGCTGCCGTCGTTGTTTTGCAGGCGATAGGCGTAGTTCTGGTAGTTGGCCACGAACTTTTGGGCCGCGGCGTACTGGCCGTCCATCGGCAGGCCGGCTCGCTGCCGCTTCTTCACGGTCAGAATCAACCCGCTGAGGCGGTGCGAGCCGCCGCAGGCCGCGGTTCGCACGGGCTGCGCCATTTCCTCGCGAAGCAGCGTGGGAAAGTCCCATTGCATGCCGTGGTCGTTCATCCAGCGGGCGTCGAGCTCCAGATATCGCTGCAAGCCGATCAGCTTGAACGTGAGCTCGGTCTTGGGATAGCAGGTGAGCTTTTCGACTTCGATCAAGTCGGCGACCTTGAAATCCTTGCCCTCGACCCGCATCGGGTAGTCGGCGCGCACCCGGGCCTGTGCCAGAAGCGCCAGGAGTTGCCCGTGGTGGCCCTGCAGCGCCGGCCCCACCTTGGCCCGCATGGCCCCGTCGCCGTTGAGATACATCAGCGTTCGGCCCTTGCAGGGCTGGTTGAAGCACAGCCAACCCACGGTCGTGATCGGGTCGCCGCTGGGGCCTCCCTTGAGCACCCGACTATGCACTTCGTAAGCGAGCATGCAGTGCATCACTTCCCAGGGGCTGCGGTTACCCGTGTTGAGCGGGTGGTCGTAATAGTACTTCAAGACGCTCCGCACTTTGTTGCGCAAAGCGACCTGGCTCTGATTGAGCGGGCGGCGGGGGCGTGACGGGATCTCCTCGGGCGTCGCGTAGCTCTCGGCGTTGGACGGCGGGGAGACGCTCTCGTCCGGCCGCTCGATGCGGTCGGGCTCGCCGACCGGCGTCATGGCTTGCCCCGACAGTGAGGAGGCGTCCGGCGCCGCGGCGCTCGCACCGTTGCGCGCGTTGCCCGGCGGCAGCAACATGCCCTCCAGGTCCGAGTCGCCGATTTCCGGCTCGACGGGATCGCCGGGTGCGTCATTGGCCGGCGCCGGCGTCTCGGGCAGATCATCGATCGGCGCCAAGTGGTCCTCTGGCAGCGGATCGTCGCTTGTCGCGGGTTCGTCGGGCCGGCTGGCAATCAGCGTCGGCGACGGGGCTTCCATGATCGGCATCGCCGGCGCGGCGAAGGCGTCGTCCGCGGGGGCTTCGCTCGGGGTTCCGGTTGGCGGCGCGAGAGCGGGGCCCAGCGATGGTTCTGGCGATGATGGCGACGCTGGGGCCGTCGCCAACTCCGGCGTTGGTTCCAATGGCGGTTCAAGCGACGGGCCAATTGGCGCCTCGGTCGGCGGCGCCAGCGCGGGACCCTGTCCCGCCGAGCGCCACCCAAGAGGTTGTGGGACCGGCTCGGCCGTGGCCGTGCGATTTGGGCGCCAGGCGCCTGGCGTGTCCGTTTGGCCAGGAGTCGGCGTGATCGGCGTCGGCGTAGATCGCGTCGCCCGCGTGGCCGGACTCGTCGTCAGGTCGGCCAGCAGTCCGCGGCGGACCATCGAGTCGATCGCCGCATCCAACGACAGATTCTGCGGCGCCACGCGCGGCGAGAGCGTCGTTTGCGGTTCAAACGCTTCGTCGCTCCCCTGGGCCGCGGGCCCTGCGGCGCAGAACGCGACCGCGGCGAACGAAACGAAGGCACGCCACCCCTGTTGGCGCCAGGTGCGCAGCATCACAAGAATCCCCCCTGCGGGCGGTCAGCGCCCGTTGGACTTGTATCGCCCCAAGAGTGGGGGGAAGTTCAGCAAGAATGGGCCGGCAAAGCCCGCGGGGGATGATTCGCCGCCGCTAGCGGTGCGCGCAGCAAGCCGGCATTTAGCCCCGGTCGTTGACCCGGGGGCCAAATGTTCAACGCACCATCGTTTGGGCGCCAGGCTGCGACGCCACGTTGACTTCCGCGCCGCCGTCGAGCGGCGATTCGCTCGGAGCCACTCGCTCGGCGTATTGGCGCCAAGCCTCGACGTCATTGCCCAAATCCTCGCCGCTGGCGCGCTTCATGGCCTGCACGCCGGCGTACTGGAGGGCGGGGTCGCGCTCCTTGATCGCCGCGGCCAAAGCCTGCACGCTGGCGGTCGTCTGGAATTCGCCCAGGGCGTGAATCGCCGCCATACGAACTTCGGCATCGGACTCCGTCGCCACGATGCGACCGAGCGGGGGAATCGCCTCCGCGTTTTTCCGCTTTCCCAACAGCCGGCAGCAGGCGGTTCGCACGTCGCGGTCCTCGTCGTTGAGGCCCGCGACGAGCACTGTGCCCGCGAGCGGCGCGTCGAACTCGGCGATCGTTTCTTGAATGGCCCGCCGGACGATCGGGTCGGGCTCCGAGCGAATCTGCCCGGCGAGTTCCTGACACATGGCAAGCTGATCGGCTTCGCTGGCGTCTTCGGCTCGTGGCCCCATCTCGCGAATCGACGCCGCCCGCATGGCCGGCGTGATGATCGTCGAGCGGTCGTTGTCCTTGAACGGCCACAGCGCGCAGCCTGATATCAAGGAGACGGCGGCCAATGCGAGCATCGGCGCCGCCAGCGCGCGGCGACGCCGGGAACGGCTTTGCGAAGAAAAGTCGAGTTGGTTACGGCTCATAGAGAGTGCCAGCATGGCTCCAGGGCGGGGAACCGTACCAGACGCCGCCGATGCTCGCCATGCCAAGTTCCAGCCGGTGTGCGCTAGCAGCCTGCCCGGCTAGAATCCGAGGTGAAACGTTCAATCGATCTTGGAGGCTCCCCATGCAAACGCGACCCCTTGGCGGCAGCGGGCTGCAGCTCACCACCATCGGCTTGGGGACCTGGGCCATCGGCGGCGGCGACTGGAAGTTCGGCTGGGGCCGCCAGGACGAAGCCGAAGCAATCGCCGCGATTCACCGCGCCGTCGAACTCGGGATCAATTGGGTCGACACCGCCCCGGTCTACGGCGCCGGCCGATCCGAAGAGCTTGTCGGCCGAGCGCTCCGCGACGTTCCGCCCGCGCGGCGGCCGCTGGTGGCGACCAAGCTGGGTCGCATCAACAAACCCGACGGCTCGATCGAGGCGAACATCAAGCCCGCGAGCATCCGCACCGAGTGCGAAGCCAGCCTCCGCCGACTCGGCGTCGAGTCGATCGACCTCTACCAGATGCACTGGCCGGAGCCCGAGCCCGACATCGAGGCCGGCTGGCAGGCGATGGCCGACCTGCAGCGTGAGGGAAAGGTGCGGCACATCGGCGTGTGCAACTACTTTGCGGACCAACTGCGGCGGATCGCGTCACTGGCGCCCATCGCGTCGCTCCAACCGCCTTACAGCATGATTCGCCGCGAGGCGGAGCGCGAACTGTTGCCGTACTGCGCCGAGCACGGCATCGGCGTCGTGGCCTATAGCCCGATGGGCAAGGGGCTCCTCACCGGCCGGTTCACCGCCGACCGGGCCGCGGGACTCGATGGCAGCGATCACCGCTCGCGCGACCCCAATTTCGCGCAGCCGCGGCTGCCGGTGCACCTCGAACTGGTCGACGGCCTACGGCAGATCGCGGCCCAGGCGGGTCGCGACGCCGCGCAATTGGCAATCGCGTGGACGCTGCGGCGGCCCGAGGTGACCAGTGCGATTGTCGGCGCCCGGAGCCCGCGGCAAATCGAAGAAACGGCGTCCGCAGGGGATTGGACGTTGAGCGACGCCCAACTGGTCGCCATCGACATGCTGCTGGAAGGCCACGCGGCGGCCCTGGCGCGGATCGACGCCGCCTGAGCATGCGTCGCCGCGAGTTGGTATCGTGACGGCATGGCTCGAAACTCTGACGCCCGCGTCGCGTGGCGGGGCCCCGGCGCTCTGTGTGCACTGGCCGTCGCCTTGCTCCTTGCCGCCACGCCGCGGCTGCGCGGCTTGTTTCTGAATACGTGCTTGCTGAGCGCCGGGGCCCTCGCCGTCTCGCTGCCAGTGGGCGCGCTTTTGGGCGTCGTCGTCGCCAAAGTCGACTTGCCCGGGCGGCGGACCTTGGCATGGCTGTTGGTCGGGCTGATGTTCGTGCCGTTGTATGTGCACGCCGGCGCCTGGGTCAGCGTGCTCGGAACTGGCGGGTGGTGGATGCGCCAAACCGCCGGCGATGGGTATGCCGATCCCTGGCTCGCCGGCTGGCGGGGCGCCATTTGGGTTCACGGCATGGCCGCCGTGCCGTGGGTCGCATTAGCGGTGGCGGCGGCGCTCTCGACGGTCGAACGCCGCCTTGAAGAAGAGTCGCTGCTCGACACGACGCCGTGGCGCGTGCTGTCGCGCGTGAGCCTTCGCCGAGCGTCCGACGGCATCCTTGCCGCCGCGACGTGGGTCGCGTTCACGTGCGCTACCGAGATTACCGTCACCGACATCTTCCAGATTCGCACGTTTGCGGAGGAGGTGTATGCCGACGCCAGTCTCGGCTTGCTCGTGGCGCCGGTGGGCTTTGCGGCAGGCAACATGGTGACGGCTGAGCCCTTTGTGGTGCGCGATCTGACGCTAGGCGTCGCGGCGCTCGTGCTGCTGGCGCTGGCGGCCGCGTGGCTGTTGGCGCCGTGGTTGCCCGCCGCTTCGACGATTGCGGCCGACGCCGGCTGGCGATGGCGGCCGCGGCGCCGGTGGCTCGGCGCCGCATTGGTCTGGTGTGTCGTCGCCGCCGTACTGGTCGTGCCGCTGGCTGGTTTGGCGTGGAAGGCGGGACTTCAACCGCACGGCTGGTCGCTGGGCAAACTTGTGGCGATGGTCGCGCGCAGCCCGTGGGAATTCCACCGAGAGTGGGGCTGGTCCCTAGCAATTGGCTCGCTCGCCGCCCTCGCCGCGACGGCACTCGGGTTGCTGGCCGCCTGGCAAGTGCGCCGCCGCCGTCGCGCCGCCGCGCCGGCGGCCGTGGTCGTCGCTCTCAGTGCGGCCATTCCGGCCCCGCTGCTAGGCGTTTGGGTCATTGCGATGATGAACCGCCCGCTCGAGTCCCCGCTGGCGTGGCTCACGACGCTGTACGACCGGACGCTAGCGGCGCCAATCCTGGTCCAAATGGTGCGCGCCTTGCCTTTGGCGACGCTGTGGCTGTGGTCCCACATGGCGAGCGTCCCGCCGGATCTGCTCGAAGCCGCCCGCAGCGAGGGCGCGGGCCCCGTCGCGCAGTTTTGGCGCGTCGCCTTGCCACTGCGGAGGCCGGGCGTTGCCGCCGGGCTGGTGGCCGCCTTGGCCGTCGCCGTCGGTGAACTTTCGGCGACGCTTTTGGTCGTCCCGCCGGGTGCAATGACGATTTCTGTCCGCGTCTTCCAACTTCTCCACTATGGCGTGGACGACCGCGTAGCCGCGTTCTGCCTGTCCATCTTCGGGATCTTGGCAATGGCCGTTTTGGCGGCTTGGGCAGTGTCCAGCGTCGTTCGCCGCGGGGAACGCGACCACCGTGTGTCGCCGCCGCCAACCATGTAGAATTGAGAGCGACGCGGATTCTCTGGGCTCCCTGCCAGACAAAATGGGTAGCGTCGGGAATCCCTCCCTAAGAGCAACCAGACTACTGCCCTGCGCTCGGTCGCCGCCGGCGACCGTGCTCGGTTGCTCCCTCCCTCCAAGGGAGGGGATATCGGAAACAGCGAAGAACCCCCGTTCGACAACTATGCCGCGACTAGCTCCGCGACCGTTGTCTGTGTTGCTGCCGCGTCTGCTTGTGTTGCTCCTTGCCGTGACGTGCCTGACCGGATGCGGGGGCTGTCGCCAGAAATCGGCCGCCGAGCTGGCCATCGAAGCCCGCAAAAAGGCCGAAGCGGACGCCGAGAAGGAAAAGAAAAAAGAGGAGAAGAAGGACCCGCTCGAAATCGCGCCCGCGATTCCGCTGCTGAGCGAGTCGCTGGTGTCGACCGACGATGAGGCGTCGCTCCGGCTCACCAAGCCGGGCCATTGGACGACGACCGTCCAACGGATGCGCGCCAACGAGGACAATTTCGAGGGCCGCACCACGCTGACCGCCGTCGACGAAAAGGGCCGCCCGCTGCCGTTGCCCCACACGCAGTTTTCGCTGAGCTCCAGCCGGCCAGCGCTGTTGGCCAAGGGCCGCGTCAAACGCGTGCAGAACGAAATCCTGCTGCCGCCCGACGCCAAGGAGCCGCGCGTGCGATCCACGCTGATCGGCGGCGTTGAAGACTCGCGGGTTAACGAGTGGTCGCTCATGCCGTCGAACCAGTACTTCGTGCTGGTGCTGGCGCGCGAGCCGGGACGATACGCCTTCCTGAAAGTCTCGGACGCGGTGCGGGCCCCCAACGAGAACGACAGCGGCGTCTCGTCGCCGCACTACCGCGTGGTGCTCGCTGACGGCAACAAACCGTTGCCGCTCCCCGCCAATGTGCTCACGCTCACGAGCGTCGCGTACATTGTGTGGGACGAGGTCAACCTCGACCGCCTCGACGCCGGCCAGCAAGAGGCTCTCGTTGATTGGATTCATTGGGGCGGCCGGTTGATCGTCAACGGGCCCGACTCGCTCGCCACGCTTCGCGGCAGCTTCCTCAATGCCTATCTGCCGGCCGACCCCGGCAAATCGATCTCGGTGACCGCCGACGGCGTCGCCCCATTGAACGCCTACTGGGCGCGCCGGTTTGATCGCACTGCCAAGCCGCCGGCGCCGCTCGCCGTGACGCGTCCCTGGTCCGGCGTCGAACTGCTGCCTCGGGAGGGCGCCAAGCCGCTCCCGGGAGCCGGCAATTTGTTCGTCGAACGCGCCGTTGGGTCTGGCAGCATCGTCGTCTCCGCCATCCAACTGGCCGAACGCGACTTGGTGAACTGGCCTGGGTTCGACGGGTTCCTCAATGGCGCCTTACTCCGCCGTCCGCCGCGCGTGTTTCGCGTCGAGGCCGATGGCGCCTGGGTCGGGCTGCAAACCCTCTGGGCGGCGCCGGGGTGGGAAGCGCGGACTCGCGACGCCCACTTCACAACGCCGCTCCGCTGGTTCGCTCGCGACTTTGCCACGAAAGCCAACGCGGAGGACGTGCCGATCGCCGCGCCTCAGTCCGCCGCCCCTTCAGGATGGGCGGGCTACGGTACGCCGATTGTCGAGACCAAATTGGTCGTCGACCGCCCCGGCGGCTTGGGAGCTTGGAACGAGTTCAGTCCCGTGTCGGATGCGGCCCGCGAGGCGATCATCGAAGCTGCCGGGGTCCGCGTCCCCGGCGCCGGCTTTGTGGTCGCCTGCCTGGCGATCTACCTTATTGTCCTCGTGCCGCTCAACTGGATGCTGTTCCATGCGCTGGGCCGCGTCGAGTGGGCGTGGATCGCCGCCCCCGTAATCGCGCTCGCCGGCACGTTTGCGGTCGTTCGCCAGGCGCAGCTCGACATCGGGTTTGTGCGCTCGCAAACCGAGATCGCCCTGCTGGAGATGCAAGGCGACTATCCTCGCGGTCACCTCAGCCGGTACACAGCCCTCTACTCGTCGCTGTCGACGGTGTATGACATCGAGCTCGAAGACGACTCCGCCGTGGCGACTCCGTTTCCCACCGGCCCGGACGCGCAGCAGCAGCGCGGGCTGTTTGGCCTGGTCGCGTCGCCCGTTGAGTTCGAGAAGTACGACCACCCGCGGCTTCGCAACGTGCCGGTCTCGTCGGCGACAACGCAGCTTGTGCATAGCGAACAGATGGTCCCGCTCGCCGGCCCGCTGCGGCTCGCCGCCCCCAGCACGAATCCCAACGTGCTGCAGCTCGACAACCGCACGGGGGTCGACTTGTCCGACGCGGTGGTGATCCGTCGCAATCCGCCGGCCCGTGGCTCGAGCAAGGCGACATTCCAGAGCTGCTGGATCGGTCGACTCGACAACGGTTCGTCGCCGCTGCTCTCGTGGAAGCCCGTCACGCCAGCGCAAAATGACCTGCTCTACGCCGCCGAACGCGTCCAAGCGGCCAAGGACGACCCGCACAAGCGGCTCGGCGTCGACGGTTTGCTGAAGCTGGCGTTTCGCTTCCCGGCGACGGACCCGCTATACGCCCGTCGCGAGGAGTATCGGCTGATCGCCCGGCTCGACGAGCCGTTGCCTGGCTCGACGACGACGCCCGCGGCCTCGCAGGTGACGGGCTCAACGGTCGTCTTGGCGCACCTTCGCTGCGAGCTTCCGCCGCCCATGGATCCCGACGTCAACTCCCCCGCCGACGTGTTGGGCAACCGACCGCGCAATGCGTACGACGAAGAACTGCCGGCTGAGGCTGCCGTCGACCCGTCCGCCGACGGCAGCGCAACCAATTGACTTGAGGACTCCACTGAATGACCAATGACCAAGCACCAATGACAAGACTGGGGACCTTGCGTTGGACTCCGCGATTGGTCATTGATGCATGGTCGTTGGTCATTTGCCCATAGGCCCATGATCGAACTCAAGAACTTCCGCAAGGAATACGGTGATTTCGTCGCCGTCGAGAACCTCAATCTTAAGATTGAGGCGGGGGAGATGTTCGGCTTCATCGGCCCCAATGGCGCCGGTAAGAGCACGACGATTCGCTTTCTCGCCACGCTGCTCAAGGCGACGCACGGCGAAGGGCTCGTCAACGGCCACAGCGTCACGCGCGACCCCATCGCCGTGCGTCGCAGCGTCGGCTACATGCCTGACAATTTCGGCGTCTACGACGGCATGAAGGTGTGGGAGTTTCTCGACTTTTTCGCCGTGGCCTACCAGGTGCCGCGGGCCCGCCGCAAAGCCGTACTTTCCGACGTGCTGGAACTGCTCGACCTCACGCACAAGCGCGACGACTTCGTTAACGGCCTGTCGCGCGGCATGAAGCAGCGGCTGTGTCTCGCCAAAACGCTAGTCCACGACCCGCCCGTGCTCATCCTCGACGAGCCCTCCAGCGGCCTCGACCCGCGGGCCCGTCTGGAAGTGAAGGCGCTGCTCAAAGAGCTCCGCAAGATGGGCAAGACGATCCTCATTTCGAGCCACATTCTCACCGAGCTGGCCGACTGCTGCACGTCGATCGGCATCATCGAGCGGGGGCAGCTTCTGCTGCACGGGCCCATCGAAAAGGTGTACCGGCAAATTCAGCGCAACCGCTCGCTGGAAGTCCGCTTCGCAGGCGACGCCGGCCCGGGCGTCAGCCTCATCCGCAGCGACCCAAAAGTCCGCGAGGTGATCGTCGACACGCGGAGCTGCATCGTGGAACTGGCTGGCGACGACTCGGACGTACAGCGGCTGCTGCGACAACTGGCCGCCGCCGACGTGGGGCTGGTTTCGTTCGCCGACAACGAGCCGACGCTCGAGGACGTGTTCATGATGGTCACCAAGGGATTAGTGACCTAACGAAGTACAAACTGCATCTGGAACGGACAGGATAACAGGATCGGCAGGATGGACGGGATAATAAGAGGATAAGAGACGTGTCCGTCGAGAAACGGGGATCCTTTCGTTCTACTACGCTCCTATCCTGTCAATCCTGATTATCCTGTTATCCTGTCAGTTTCGTTCACCGCAGCGACCGATCGGTTCGGCGCAAAGGAGTTCCGCCGCCATGTGTGCCGCAGCAGCTTCATTGGCGGGTCGTCGCCCCAAAACTGCCGGTCCCAGCCCTTCTCGATGAAGTAGCACTGGATCATCGTCCGGGTGACGCGGGGTCGTTGCAGCAGCCCGCGGGCAATCCGCCACAACAGCTTCGGATTCGTTCGCAAGCCCCGCATCATGCGGGCCATGCGAATGTCGTTCGCAATCTTATAGCCCAGCGTGCCGTCGACCTCCGCAGCAAGCGAGAAGTAGGGACGTGCGCACTCTTCAAGTTGCCCATCGATCGGATAGTAGCCGCCCATCCAGTTGTGCAGCAGGCTGAAAAGCCGGCGATCGGACCCGCGCGGATGCCGCCGCCACGGCGTCAGCAGGTACTCGGGCTTCACCTCGCGCTTCACATGGATCGCCGTCGTCACATACCGGGCGTCAGTCGCACGCGGGTCGAGCACATTGTTCACGATCGCAAATGACTCGTTGTAGATCGCATTCATCCGGCCGACTTGCACGTCCTCGGGCTGCACCCAGTGCTCCAGCGAGCCGTTGGCGATCACGCCGTCAAATTGCCCGTGCCACTCCTTCGCTTCGAGAAGGTCGCGATAGTTGCAGCAGTAGACCTGCAGGCCGTTGTCGTTGCAGTACGCCACTTGTTCGGGCGACACATTGACGCCAACGGCCAGCGCTCCGCGCTGCTTGGCCACGCGCAGCAACTGACCGTAGCCGCAGCCGATTTCCAACAAGCGGAACCCGGAGCGATCGCAGCCGACCTGGTCGAGCAGGTAGTTGAGCTGCCGCTCGATACCCTGTTCGAGCGTTTTATCGGTCGGCAAAAATTCGCCGTCCGCCAGGTCGCGAATCCCCACCGCCTCGGCGGCGTGGACCAGCGTGTAGCAGAACTTGACCAGCGGGATCGGGGCGACGCGCTGCGGCGGTTGCGGCAGCGAGAGTTGCCGCGGGGCCGTCGACGCACTTTCACAACTTGCCGTTTGCGGGCGCGCGCGATCAAGCACTGCCATGGGATTGCTCCTTGAGGGCCTCTTCCCCGCAAAAAGCGTACCCGGTGCGTTATTGTTACCGAAATTTAGCCCCCGGTCACTGACCGGGGGCCAAGTGGGAATGTCAACGTTGTTGCGGCGCGACAGCGCTCACCCCAGCAAAATCGGCCCGTCGACCTCCCCGTCGCGTTCCTCCCATTGCCGCCGCACCTCGCCCAGGCCATAAACGCACAGCTCGAAGTTGTCGCTTAGCCGCTTGAGTACCGCGTCAGGCGCGCTCGCGTCCTCCGCCGGCAGCGTGCTGGCCAGGAAGTAGTTCCGCTTCCCTTCGTCGCAGTAGTCGAGCAGGCTGTCCTTATGGCCCTGCCGCATGCGATCGGCGATTTCCGGGTAGACGCCGGTCCAGAACAGCGTGAAGTCGCCGATGTGCCGGTGCAACTGTCGCCGGGCGGCGCCTTGCCGGGCGTGGGCTTCGGCCAGCATGTCGGTCACTTGCATGAGCCGTTCGCCGCGCGGGTTGCGCACGCCGTAGATCGCGTCGCTCTTGACGAATCGCACGAGCATTTCGGACACATAATCCACCAGTGGCGGATCGACGATGCCCATGCGGCAGGCGAACGCGTACTCAGTAGCCCCGGCAAAGAATCGGCGCAATAGTTCGCCGCGGGCGAATTCGTTGGCAGTCATCGGCGGCTCTCTGGCGGATGGCGGAGGGACCGCGACCCAGGCTCCAGGCAACCCTGGCAGCCCCCGGTGGAGAGCGTCGAGTCGAACCGAGGACGACCCAGCCACCGGACGGTGGGTCGAAAATTGTCAGGCGGGATCAACGGCCGTCGGGCGGCCGCTCAACCCGGTCAATTCTACTTTCCAGCGTCCGAGCGCGTCAAATCTGGTGCGCGCGGATTGCCGCCATTCCTCCTATCGGCAAGACTTTGTCCTCACTGCCGAAAAAACAGACCACCAAAACACAAAGGCGCGAAGGAGGACGAAAGATCACCTTCGTCGGACATTCTTCGTGTCTTCGTGCCTTGGTGGTTCATCTGATTTGAGCGCTGCCGCGAGCGTACCCAGATACTCGCCCACGTCGGCGAGCACCTTCTCCCGGGGCTGCGCGACCGCGGCGGCGATGCGGCGGACGATCGCCGAGCCGACGATCAGGCCGTCGGCCACCGGCGCGAGCAGCTTCACGTGCTCCGGCGTGCTGATGCCGAAGCCGATGCAGATCGGCAGCTTGGTCTGCTCGCGGAGCCAGCCCACGTTGTCGACCAGGTCAGAGGGCAGGGCGGTGCGCTCGCCAGTGATGCCCGCCACAGACACGTAGTAGACGAACCCGGTCGAGGTCTCGCAAATCCGCACGGCCCGCTCCCGCGGCGTCGTGGGCGTCACGAGCTGGATGAGGCTAAGGTCCCGCTTGCCGCAAATCGCCGCCAACTGCGGCGACTCCTCCACCGGCAGGTCCGGCACGATGAGCCCCGCGACGCCCGCGGCCTTCGCCTCGTCGCAGTACTTCTCGACGCCGTGCCGGTAGACAATCGCGTAGCTGACCATCGTCACCGCCGGCGCCGCGAGCTTTGGCGCCGTCTCGCTGAGCATCTTGAGAATGTCGCCGAGCTTGACGCCCTTGTCGAGCGCTCGCGTATACGACGCTTGAATCACCGGCCCGTCCGCGATCGGATCGCTGTACGGAATCCCGACTTCGCACAAGCTCGCCCCGCGGGCCACAAGCTCCTTGAGCACGGCGGCGGTAAATGCTAAATCCGGATCGCCCGCCGTCACGAACGGCATGAGCGCCTTGCGTTTCGCTGTCCGAAGGCCGGAGAACAGTTGATCGATGGCCGTCATAGAAATCGTCGTGGACTATCAGGGCCCAATTCGGCAGGATCTTCATGAAGGCAGGAGGCGAAATCCCGCGGCTTGAAAATGGCCGTCGAAGCCAAAGACATCCTCGATGCCGCGTCGTCGCATGAGTGCGAATGAGATGCAGTCAACGAAACCAACGTTTTCGCCTGCTAAATGTTCGAGCCAAACGATTGCGTCCGCCTCGTCGTTTGCGGTCGACCGCAGCACATTCAATTCCTCTGATGCGTAGATCTGACGCGCGCGTTCGGCGGCAAAGTGATGCCCCGCCCGGCGGGCAAGCAGCGTCAACGTCTCGCTCAACACATGGCTACTTGTAAAGCACAACGTCGATGCGTTCGAAAGCTTTGCCCAGTACAGCACCGCCTCGCCATGATGTTGATCACTCGGCAGGAAGCG
Source organism: Lacipirellulaceae bacterium (assembly GCA_044867485.1). Lineage (GTDB taxonomy): Bacteria > Planctomycetota > Planctomycetia > Pirellulales > Lacipirellulaceae > Lacipirellula. The sequence goes on from JBIOVA010000238.1 coordinate 16,273, forward strand.
GGCGAGGAACGCCCCGGTGTCGATGAAGATCATTGCCCCTCGCCGTACAAATAGTCGTCATGGCGCGCCGAAAGATCGGGGGGCGTCTCTCCGTCAAACACAGCGAGATCCGCAAACAGCGGGTCGCTCCGTCGAGTCTTATTGATCGTTGACTCAACGCATTGGCGCACGAATTGATCCAGCGCAATCCCGTTTTGACGAGCCGCTTGTTCGGCTCGAAACTTCAAGTCATCAGGCAGTGGCACAACAATTTCAGTCATGGCTTGGTGCTCCCCGTTAATTGTACGCTACCGAAGTGCGGCTCCCAAGCTGGATACTTTCACGGCAGAATTCGTCGAATCGCCGCAACGCCGCGAGCGACGGTGCGTCAAATTGCATGGGAACGAACGAACAGTATGGCGGCAATCGTGAGCGCCGCGCCGCCACTCGCCAAAGCGACGATGCCCGCCGTGCGCTTTGACGACTCCGGCCCGATGAGCTCGAACGCATAGTCCTGCCCGCGGCAAATGCGCATCCGCACGTCCACCCGGTCCCGAATGTCATCGTGGCCCACGTCCTTATCCATGAGCTCGATGTGCGAGATCGCGTCGAACTCCAGGGCTTTCGGCAAGTGAAAATCGAGTCCGTTGCCGATCGGCGTATCGGTGAAGCCGTCAATGACGGTCTCTTTCTTGTCGCTCGTGCCGATGTGCAGGTAGTAGTCGGGAGATCCCACAAGCGATTCTGGCAGCATGCTGTGCTTGGTGACGCGAATACTGACGACCTGCCCAGCGCCGGAATTCTGCATCAAGAAAAAGCCGGCGATGAGGGCGGCCGCCGCGACGAGCGCCAGGATGGCCGCCGCCATGCGCGATCGCCGCGGCGGGGAAGCGGGGATTGCCTCCGGAACGTTAGTGCTCATGCGAGTCTCCGATCCAGACGCACGCCGAAGCAGCCATCGAAAGCGCGATCGCTAGACAAAACAGGAAGGTCCCGCTGCGAACCTCCACCTCGGTCGAGTCGCCCAGCTTGACCACGACCACGATGATCGCCACGACGAACACGTCGAGCATCGAATACTTGGCCGTTTTCGCGGTCCAGGCGTGCAGCGTGCGCCGAGCGGCAGGCGTCAGCGGCACGAGCGTCGTTGTCGCGACCAAGAGCAACGCGTTCTTCACCAGCGGAAAGACCAGGCTGAAACCGCCGATGATCAGCGCGAGCACAACTTCTCCGTCCCGCCAAAGCTGCCCGATCCCACCGACGAGCGAGTAGGTCTCGGCCTGTCCCAGTTTGACCACCGACATGAATGGCAAAAAGACCGCCACGCACAGTACGACCTCCGACAGGAACGCCAGCGTCGCGGCGTGTTGATTGGATTTCCACGAGCCGCTGGATCGAACGACGGGCGCTCGACAATGGGGACAAAGGTAGTGATTGCCGGCGTCGAGGGGCAGAGTGAATCGACCCTGGCACGCGGGGCACTTCCTCACCTCCGCGGTTGCCATTGATTCAGCGATCGTCGGAGGGCGAGATTGCATCGTCCTTGGCGGTGTTGAGCTTGCTGGAATACGCTTCGACGAGTTCCTTGTAGCGCGCGCGATTCTCATACGTTGGCGTATATGTTTGCCGGAACTTGCGAAGCTCGCCAAGAACCTCGTCGGTTCGCCCTTGTTCCAGCGCCAGCAGCGTGGCTCCAATGAATTCCTCATTGGCGCTGCCGAAATAGGAATTCGAATCGAAATTGTTGACAACGTCCCATATCGCTCCGCCGAAGAACGCTCCGAATAGCGCTGCAATGCCCAACGCGATTCGCAACCAAGTTCGAGTCTGAAACTCCGAAACGAACCACGCCATTGGCGCCATAACTGCAAGAATGAGCAACAACGCCGCCATGCCGCCCTCCCCTGGACCTATCCAAACTTCACGCCCTTCAGCCGTGCGATTTCGCTCGCGTCCTTGTCGCCGCGGCCGCTGAGGCAGGCGACGATCATGTCCGTCTTCGGCCGCTTTTTGGCCAACTCAATCGCCTTGGCGATCGCGTGCGAACTTTCGAGCGCCGGCATGATGCCCTCGTTCGACGCCAATGCGTCGAACGCCCGGAGCGCCTCCGCGTCGAGGCAGCTTGTGTACGTCACCCGGCCGGCTTCCTTCCAATAGCTGTGTTCGGGGCCGACGCCTGGGTAGTCGAGCCCCGCCGACACCGAGTGCACGGGGCTCGTCTGGCCGTCCTCGTCCTGCATCACGTAGCTGTAACTCCCATGAAGCACGCCGGGTGAGCCCCAGGTGAGCGGCGCCGCGTGGTCGCCCGCCTTGGCGCCGCGGCCGCCGGCTTCGACGCCAACGAGCTCAACGTCCTTGTGTTCGACGAACGGGTAAAACATCCCCGCTGCGTTCGAGCCGCCGCCGACGCAGGCGACGACTAGGTTCGGCAGTCGCTCCACGCGGGAACGGCATTGCTCGATCGTCTCCCGCCCGATGACCGATTGAAAGTCGCGCACGATCTGCGGAAACGGATGCGGCCCAACGACCGAACCCAGAATGTAATGCGTATCGGCGACGCTCGACATCCAGTCCCGCATCGCTTCGTTGATCGCATCCCGCAGCGTCCGGCTGCCGCTGGTCACCGGACGCACCTCGGCGCCCAACAGCCGCATGGCGAACACGTTCGGCGCCTGCCGGCGGATATCCTCCTCGCCCATGTACACGACGCACGGCAGACCGAAGTGGGCGCACGCCGTCGCGGTCGCCACCCCATGCTGCCCGGCGCCGGTCTCGGCGATCACGCGGGTCTTGCCCATCCGCAGCGTGAGCAGCGCTTGGCCGAGCGTGTTGTTGATCTTGTGGGCGCCGGTGTGGTTGAGGTCTTCGCGCTTGAGCCAGATTTGCGCCCCGCCGACCTGCTCGCTGAGCCGCTTGGCATGGTACAGCGGCGACGGCCGGCCCACGTAGTTCTTGAGCAGATCGTCGAGCTCGGCCTGAAACGCCGCGTCGCCGCGGGCCTTGGTATACTCCGCCTCGAGCTGATCGAGCGCGTACACGAGCGTCTCGGGCACGTACCGCCCGCCAAACGCCCCGAACCGTCCCCGTTCGTCGGGAACCGGCCCTGCAGTCGTTGCACCGCTCGCAGAAGTGTTGATACTCACAGCTTGGATGTCCTCCGACCTTCGATTGTCGATGGCCGACCGCTTTCAATCAAGCCGATGGAATGATCTCACGCAAAGGCGCAAAGGCGCAAAGGACAAGGCCGTTAACCACGAAAATCACGAAAAGAACGAAAGGAGGAAGTAAAAGCTCTTTCGTGGCTTTCGTCCTTTTCGTGGTTCCTCTGTCCCGAATTTCATTTCCCTTCTTTGCGCCTTAGCGCCTTTGCGTGAGACCTATCCTCGCATCGCCACGACGAAAAACCCATGCTGTTCGTTAGACCGAGTTGCGTCCTGTGGTTGCTGCTCGCCATTGCTCAAGCGCTCCTGCAATCGAGCGCTCATGCGGCGCCCGTCGACGCCGACATTCTGTTGTCGGGAGGCCAAATCCTGGACGGCGCCGGCGGGCCCGCGGTTCGCGGCGATGTGGCCATTCGCGGCGAGCGGATTGTGGCAGTTGGCGAGTTTGAGACGGGACGTGTCGGGCAGACGATCGACTGCACCGGCCTCGTCGTCGTCCCGGGGTTCATCGACCTCCACAACCACAGCGACGGCGATGAGTCGATTCTCGCCAAGCAGAACCGCGCAGCCGAGAACTACATCCGCCAGGGTTGCACAACGCTGGTCACCGGCAACTGCGGCGGCGGCAAGCTGCCCGTCGCAAAGTACCTCGACGAGCTCGCCATGGGCGGCATCGGCGCCAACGTCGCCCACCTCATTCCCCACGGCGAAGTGCGCGCCGCCGTCCTTGGCCGTCGGCAGGTCGACCCGACGTCGGAACAACTCGACAAGATGCGCGAGCTGGTCGCCCAAGGCATGCGCGACGGCGCCTGGGGCATGTCCACGGGACTCATTTACGTGCCCAGCAGCTACGGCAAGCTCGACGAACTGGCGGCGCTCGCGGCGGTTGTCGCCGAGCACCACGGCATCTACGCCAGCCACATCCGCAGCGAAGAAAGCGGCCTCCTGGACTCGATCGAAGAAGCTCTCGAAATCGGCCGCCGCTCGAAGTGCCCCGTGCACGTCTCACATCTCAAGGTGACCGGCAAGCCTTACTGGGGCAATGTCCGCGCCGCGGTGAAGATGATCGAAGACGCCCGCGCCGCCGGCCAGATCGTCACCGCCGACCAGTACCCGTACATCGCCAGCTCCACGTCGCTGGCCGCGATGCTGCTGCCCGATTGGGCCCGCGAGGGGAGCGAGGGCGACGTCGCCGCGCGGCTCGCCAACCCCGACAAACTGGCCCGCATGCGGCCTGCCATCGAGCAAGCCCTGTTCGAGCGGCCGCACATCCGGCTCGTCGAATACGGGCCGAACCCCAAATACAACGGCCGCGCCCTCCACGAAATCGCCGCGGAAGAAGGCCGCCAGGTTCTCGACGTGGCGGTCGAAGTGATCCGCGAGGACAGCCCCTCGGCCATCAACTTCGGCATGGACGAAGCCGACGTGCGATTCGTTATGCAGATGCCCTGGGTCGCCACGGCGTCGGACGGATCGGTGAAGGAAGCCAGCGGGGCGATGGTCCACCCCCGCAGCTTCGGCACGTTCCCCCGAAAAATCGGCCTCTACGCTGTGCGCGAGAACGTGTTGCCCCTGGCCCAAGCCGTGCGAAGCGCGAGCAGCCTGCCGGCAGATATTCTGGGACTGGACGATCGTGGCTACCTTCGCGTCGGACAATTCGCCGACGTCGTCGCCTTCGCCCCCGCTGAAATCATCGACGGCGCCACATTCGAAAAGCCGTTCGAGCCGCCGCAGGGCATCCGCTGGGTGCTGGTCAACGGCGCCGCGGCCGTCGCCGACGGCAAACCCACGGGGTCGCTTTCCGGGCGAGCCTTGCGACATGCGGACTGAATCGCCTGTCGCTCGGACACGCGAATCGTCAGACCGCGCTCACCGCAGCTTGAGCGTCGCCGGCAGTTCGATCCGGGCGGCGCGTTCGGCGGGCGTCCACGCAGCGATCAGCACGACGGCCAGCCCGCCGAAGAGTCCGCCCGCAATCAACCCGGGGCGCAGCGTGAATTCGACCGGATGGCCGATCACCGGCATCGTCGCCAGGTGGATGAGATAGGCGACGCCAATCCCCGCGATCATGCCCGGCACAAGCGCGAGCACGCCCATGATCAACGCCTGGGCGACGATCATCTTGCGAATCTGGGCCCGCGTAGCGGCAACGATGCGGAGCAGGCCGAGTTCGAACGTCTGCTCAAGCACCGTCATCGTCAGCGTGTTGGCGACTCCGAACGTGGCAACCGCTAAACCCAGCACCACCATCCCCCACAGCCCCGCATCGATGCTGGCGATCATCAAGTCGATCTCGCGTTGGATATCGGAAAACGATTGGATGAGCAGGCCGTCCTCTTCGCCCAGCTTTTCCAGCGCTTGCCGCACCTGCGGGAGTTGGGTCTTGTCCGCCTTGACCGCGTAGGCGTCGACGCCGCCGATGCCCAGTTCTCGCTGGGCCACGTCGCGATCCATGTACATCGTGAGCCCGCCCGCCTGGTAGTCGTTGGCCACCGCGGCGACGCGGAATCGCTTCTCGGCCGCGCCGGCGGTCAGCGGCGCCTCATCGCCAACCTTCAACCCCGCGCGCTGAGCGAACACGGAGCCCAGCACCACTTCACCTTGCTTAAGCCGCTCGCGCACCGCGTCCGGATCGCCGCTGGCGATGTCGAACCCCGCCAAGTCCCGATCCTCGAAGCCGCGGACGACCAAGATGACCTTCTGGCCGGCCGACTCGGCGCTCACGAGTCGAATGGCGTCGATGTTGACGACGCCCGGCATGCTCCGCAGCTTCTCGCCGAGATCGTCGGGCAAGTCCGCCGACAGTCCCGTCGCCATGTCGGGGGCGCTGGCGCGCACGAAAAAGTCGGCGATGATCGTCGTGCGGTACCACTGCTTCACGTCGTCGATGTTGTCGATCACCGTGCTTGTCAGCCCAATCGCCGAACTCGCGGCAATGAAAATGACGCCCACCGTCAATGTGGTCCGCGAACGATGAATGAGCAAATGGCGGCTCGCCAGCCGCGACTCGACCTTCATCCCCGCCGGCGCGAGTGCGGCGACGCCTCGCGACAGCGGCTCGAGCGCCAGAGGCAGCAAGAGCACCAGTCCCACGAGCAGCAGTACGCCCGACCACACGGCATGCTCCGGCGCCAGAAACCCCGCGATGCTGGCAACCATCACGCCGCCAGCGATCAACACCGTGGACACGCCGCCCCAGGTCAGCCAATGCGACACGCCCTCGATCTCCTCCGCCAGCACGTCGCGCATGGCGTCCAACGGCGACAGATGCGCCGCTTTATACGACGGCAATGCCGCACCCACCAAAGAAATCCCCATCCCAAACAGCAGCGCCCAGGCAAACGGCGCGAGCGTCACTTCAATCCGCGGCAGCTCCGTTTCGTACAGCGAGCTCATGGCCTGATTGAGAAAGTTAGCGGCCACGACGCCGAGAAGGGCGCCCAGAATTGTCCCCACGAGCCCCAGCATCAGCGCTTGCCGGTAGACGAGTCCCGCAATTTGCCGCCGCGTCGCCCCGATGGCTCGCATGATGCCGAACTGCCGCCGCCGCTGCGTGACGCTGATCAGAAACGTGTTCGTGATGACGAAGACCGCCACCAGCACCGCAAATGCCCGCGCCATCTGCAGGGCCTGCTCGGTAGCTAGCGCCGTTTCCTGCGCCGTTGCGCTCCGCGCCGCCGGCGTCCGCAACGGGGCTCCCAGCGGCAATCGCTTGGCGAGCGCGGCGCGCACGTCCGCCTCGTTGGCGTCGGGCTTCAACACGATCTGGATCGAATCCAACCGCCGCGGCGCCTTGAACCACGCTTGCGCCGTCCGCAAGTGCAAGAGCACATTGGCGCCCTGGCCGCTGAACGCCGTCGTCCCCGACTTGTACAAGCCAACGACGCGGGCTCGCTGCATCCCGCTTCGCGTGAGCAGTTGGATGCGATCGCCGACGTTCAGTCCGACATTCCGGGCAAGTCCCGCGTTGAGCATGACGCCGTTGGCCTCGGCGAGCGACTGCCCGGCTGTCAGCTCGAAGTCGTGAACAGCCTGATCGCGTTCGGGGGCAATCCCCATCACCGAGGTTTGCACGCGGCGCTTGTTGGCGAACAGCACCGTTTGGCGCTGGATGAGCGGCGCCGCCGCCTCGACGCCCGGCGTTTCGGCAACCGTCGTCAGCAGACGTTCCTCGATCGTGTCGCCAATCGGCGGCGCTAACTCGAGGTCCGCACGTCCCGCCATCGACTTAAAGATGTCGGCGAAAGCCTTCCTCGTCGACTGCGTCGTGAGCGTCACCGAGACGACCGCCGCCACGCCAATGACCACGCTGGCGAGCGTGAGCGCCGCGCGACCGGGCCGCTTGCGGATTTCGCGCCATCCGAGCTTGCCGAGCGCCATCACGTCGTTCCTTCGTACACGGCGCGGCGCGGCTTGATCCATTTGGCGACGTCGCTCTCAATCTGGCCGTCGCGAACGTGGATGATGCGGTCGGCGATTTCCGCCAACTGCAGATCGTGGGTGACGATCACGACCGTCTGCCCGTCGGCGTCGACCAACTCGCGCAAGAGTGCGACGACCTGCGCGCTGCTGACGCTGTCGAGATTGCCCGTCGGTTCGTCCGCGAGCACCAGCGCGGGCCGAATCACCAGCGCCCGAGCAACGGCCACGCGTTGCTGCTCGCCGCCGGACATCATGCTGGGCAGGTGATCGGCGCGGGGTCCCAGGCCCACCGCCTCCAGCGCCTCGATGCCCCGGGGCCGTGCCTCGTGCGCCGGAATTCCGTCCAATTCCAGCGGCAGCGCGACGTTTTCCACCGCCGACAGCGTCGGCAACAAATTGAACGCCTGAAAGATGAACCCAATCCGCCGCCGACGCATCAGCGTCCGCTCGTCATCGTTGAGCGACGCGACGTCGACGCCCCCCAGCAGCACTCGGCCGGTCGTGGGCGTGTCGATGCCGCCGATCAGGCTCAGGAGCGTGCTCTTGCCAGAACCGCTGGGGCCCACGATGGCCAAGAATTCGCCGGAGCGAATCGTGAGGTCGATGCCGCGCACGGCGTTGACGCCGGTCGCCCCGGCGTCGAACACCTTGGTCACCTGGATCGTCTCGACGACGGGTGCAGTCTGGGTCGGCATGACTTGGCTCATTCAGCGTGCGAAACCACCAGCCTAGCAAATCGCGGTCCGTTCGCGAACATCGACCCAAGCGGCAGTGGTGCAAACATTGGGGCATTTAGCCCCGCCGCTTGCGGCGGGAGTCGCGGAGCAAGCTCCGCGGCAAAATGCATCAGACAGTTCCCCCGTTGGCACGAATCGTCTGGCCGTTGATCCACGCTCCATCGGGTCCGGCCAGAAACGACACGACCGCCGCGATCTCCTCCGGCTGGCCCAACCGCTCCAGCACCCCGCCGTGCACGACGGGTTGTGGGCCCCCCTGGAGCCATTGAGCCGCGGAGCTTGCTCCGCGAGGCGTCCGCAGGACGCGCCACGTCTTCCCGCCGCGCAAACGACGCTCGCCCCTGCGCACGCCCGCAGAAAACCCCGCTAGAACTGGGCGACGCGTTTGCCGACGGCGTCTAAACTAAGAATGCCAGGGTCAAACGGAACCGGGTGAAGGCAGCTGCATGAAGAGCTTCAAGTACGATGCGCGGCGTGGGGTGTGCGCGCTCGCCGGCGCGGTCGCGCTGGTGATGGCCGCGACGGCTCACCACGCTCGCGCCCAAGTGGCGTCTCTCTCCGCCTGGGAAGCGGCCGACTTCCGCAGTTGGAGCTTCATTCCCAACTGGACGAATCAGTCGCAGATCGACTCGTTCCGCACGGACCGGGTTTACGACCACGTCTCCGACGTGCTCTACGCTTTCGGCGTTCAGCCCAGAGCCGACGGCAGCCTGTACTACGCGAGCAACTCGACCAACCAGATGGCCAGGCTCAAGGCCGACCAGGCCATGTTTGGCTTCCGCTACCACATGTGCATGTTCACCGTCAATGGCGGCTCGACCGACAGCGTTTGGGAAACGATTACGGCGAACCGCGGCATTCGCTCCACGTTCGTCAATAACGTCAAGAATCTGCTCGCCGCCAACAACATGACGGGATTCAATCTTGATTGGGAACGTCCCAACACAGTCGCCGAGTGGGGAAACTACACACAGCTTGCCAAGGACATGCAGGCGGCTTTCCCCAGCGATTGGGAAGTGTCCGTCGACGACTACGGCTCGGCCGACTCGCGGTGGAACGACTCGCCGTTGTTCGACGCCGCCGCCTTCGATCAGGTCGGCCTGATGGCCTACCACTATGCGGCGTCCTCGCAGGCGACGTGGGCCAACACGCATACGGACCTGGGTTTTTCCGACTCGCAGCTCATCATAGGCATGGGCACGTGGGGCCAATCCGGGCCCGGCGTCGTCACCATGAAGGCGATCGCCGCGGCAAATCCAAACCTCCCCGCTAACGCTACGAACTTTGCGGGTACGGTGCCGGACATCTATGGCGAGATACAAACCGGCACATGGGACATCGTCAGCCGCTACGAAGTGCGCGACAACGTCCAGCTCGCCATCAATCGCGGCATGGCGGGCGTCATGTGGTGGACGCTCAGCTACGACGCCACCAACAAGTTGAGCCTCGCCCGCGTCGCCCAGCATTACGCGATGTTCAAGAAGGACACCCCGGACCTCAATCTCGACGGCCAGCTGAACGCCGCCGACGCCAACACGCTGGCCGACAACATGGGAACCGTCCCCGGGTGGACCGGCACGAACACGCAGGCCCGGTTCGAGACTTTTTACATGCAAGGCAACTGGGAAAAAGGCGACCGCGACGGCAACGGATTCGTCAATCAGGCCGACGCCGACTGGCTCGCCGCACGTTACGCCGCTTTGGGCGTCGCGCTGCCCGATCGGCTGGCATATACCGGAACCTTTGAGAACTTCTCAAACGCCGTCGGCCTCAACGGCCGCTGGCAAGCCGTCCGCGGCCCCGCCAACCAGCTCCCCGAGACAGGCAACTTCGCGCAACACAATAACCTGGCGTTCAGCGGCGCGGGCCCCGGCGCCTCGAAGCACAGCAGCTCGTCGCTGTCGATCCGCAATCAAAACGCCGCCGAAGCGTTCGACGGAATCAACACGCAGGCCAGAACGATGCGCGTCGACCTGGCGGCGCCGATCGACCTCGGCCAGCAGCAAGAGACGTTCATCACCTTCCTGGTACGGCAGGTCTCCGCGCCGCTCTTGCCGTCACAAGCTTCGTCGCCCAACCGCACGCTCTCACTGGAGTTCCTCGACGCCGCCGGCCAGAACCAGTTCGACTTTGCATTCCACGGCCAGCAGACCGACTTCGCCATCCGCAGTCAGGCCGACGCCGCCGGGGAGGACGTCGTCGGTGAGGGCTTCACCGCCGACACGACGTATTTGTTCGTCGGCAAGATTTCAGGGCATGGCGACGGCGGCAACACGATGCAGGCTTCGCTGTTCGCGAGTGGATCGCACGTCGGCAATTTCACCGACCCCAACTTTGCCTGGACGCTCACCGCCTCAGGCGGCGCCGGCTTTCATCCTGTGATCACCCAATTGCAGTTCGCTAGCCTCTACGAAGGCAACTACGCCGTGAGCAATGTGTGGATCGGCCCCGAGAGCGCGTTCTTCGCCCCGCCGACTCCGGGCGACTTCAACGCCGACGGCACAGTCGACGCCGCCGATCTCGCCCTGTGGCAGGCCGGGGTGGGCACGACCGGCAACGCCACGCACTGGCAAGGCGACGCCGACGGCGATGCCGACGTCGACGGCGCCGACTTCCTCGTCTGGCAGCGAAATCTCGGCATGACGACCGCAATGCCCGGCGCTTCCTCAGTTCCCGAGCCCGTAACGTCAACCAGCTCCATTGCGATCCTTTGCGCGCTCGCTTCGCTTACACGATCGAGCGCCGCAGTCCGTCGAGCCGCCCGAACAGGCTGAAGGGTGCGATCAAACGTTACGGGACTCGCCGGGGACTAAGACCGCGAAGCGCGCAATAAGGATTGCGGCGACCCTGCGCGTCCCGCGGACCCCAGAACCTCGACCGCACCCGGCGGCGAAGTCTTTGACTTTGCAATGGATTCGCAGTATCGTCTCCCAAATAGTGTATTTGGAGCCGTTGTGCCGGCTAATCGTTTGCCGCCGAGAGTTTTTTCACCGCAGGCCCGTCGACCGGACTGCACTCAACGGAACATTGAGTATGAAGCGCTTCCTATTCTTCCTTGTCTTGATGCTATTGCCAGCGGGCTCGGTGTGGGGCGATGTGATCGCAACATTCGCTGGTCTTACTCCGGATGGAGCAAACACGCGGTTCAGCTATAACGTTGAAGTAACGTCCGGCCATCAAATTGAGCCTGGAGATTGGTTTACGATCTATGACTTTACCGGTTACGTGGCTAACTCGGGCGTTCAGCCAAGTCCGTGGACGCTCGGCATTCAGAACGTCGGGATTACGCCGCCCACCGTGTCACCGGACGATGATCCGGGTCTTCCAAACTTGACGTGGACGTGGTCGGGGGTGAACGCCATCGTGGGTCCGACATCAGTCGGGACATTTTCTGCCGCTTCGCCGTTATCTGCGGCAGCGGCGCTTGATCATTTCGCGGCAATTAGCACACTTAGCGGCGGCGGAAAGACCTCAAACATCGAACTCACGTCCGTTCCGGCCGTGCCCGAGCCGGCTTCGGGTTGCCTGGCCGTTATGGCGGTTCTCGTTTGTTTCCGTCGAAGTCGGCAGTTCATCGCTTGACCTCTTGCCAACGAAAACGGCGTCGCTCGCGCGAGGCGTCTACAAATCGCAAGCGTCCTTCTTCCCCTTGCATCGCTGAAATCCAATCGCAACCTTTCCACTCGCGTCGCTGACATGCACGTCTCGCAATTGACCTCAGGACTGCTTCTCTTGGCGATTGTCTCGCTAGCGGGACAGCACATCGCGCCTGCGACCGATGCCGCGGCAAGCGCAGCCACACGCGCCGCCGCTCACGCTCACCGTGCTAGCCGCTAGCCGCTGCGGCTGGGATTCTCACAACCTCCTGGAAACTCTCCCGCTATGAAAAAGACATTCCTCGCCCTCTGTTACGTCGCCGTCACAGTTCTTAACACCAGCGCCGCCGCGGCCGCCGACGACGAGGAAGGCTTCCGCCCCCTCTTCAACGGCAAGGACACGTCCGGCTGGCATCTGCGCCGCACCGACGGCCACAACAGTTGGACCGTCGAGGACGGCATCCTCAAGAACACCGTCAACGAAGGCGAGCACGGCACCGACCTCGTCTCCGACGACAAATACTGGAACTTCACTGTGCGGTACGAGTACCTCGTGCCCGATGGCTCGAACAGCGGCTTCTACCTCCGCGGCCGGCACGAGCTGCAAATCCTCGGCGACCACGCCACGGGCAAGACCGCCATGGGCGGCAACGGCGCCATCTACAACTTCAAGGAGCCCGACAAGTTCGTGTCGAAGCCCGGCGATGAGTGGCAGACGGCCGAAGCCACAATCGTTGGCGACAAAATCATCGTCACGCTCAACGGCGAGAAGATTCACGATAACGTCGCCTGCGACAAAGCCACCGGCAGCGAGCTCGACGACAAGGTCAAGGAGCCCGGCGCGTTCTTCCTGCAAGGCGATCACGGCACCGTCTGGTTCCGCAACATCCGCGTGAAGGAGCTGAAGTAACCGCCGCGGCTCCCATCCCCATTTAGCCGCGTCGCTCGCGACGCGCGTCCGCCAACCCTGGGGCGTCCCATGCACCCAACGACGGCTCAATTGGCTCGGGCGTTTTCACGACGGCGGTTCCTCAGCACATCGGCCACCGCCGCGTCCACGCTCATCGTGCACCGCCGCGTGTTGGGCCAATCTGGCGAAAAGTCGCCCACCGACAAACTTAACATCGCGGGCATCGGCATCGGCGGGCAGGGCGCCGCCGACCTGGCCGAATTGGAGAGCGAGAATATCGTCGCGTTGTGCGACGTCGACGCTGCATACGCGGCGAAAACGTTCCAGTGCTATCCCAAGGCGAAGCAGTTCGTCGACTTCCGGAAGATGCTCGACGAGCAACCGGACATCGACGCCGTCGTGATCGCCACGCCCGATCACACGCACGCCTGCATCGCCGCCGAAGCGATGAAACGAGGCAAGCACGTCTACTGCGAGAAGCCGCTCACGCACTCCGTGTGGGAGGCTCGGCAACTAACCCTCAAAGCCCGCGAGGCTAAGGTCGCCACGCAGATGGGCAACCAGGGCCAAGCCTCTGAAGCGACCCGCCGGCTCTGCGAGCTAGTCGCCGACAACGCGATTGGTCCCGTTCGCGAAGTGCATGTGTGGACCGATCGCCCGTCGAACGGCCTGTTCGACGTGTACTGGCCGCAGGGCGTCGACCGGCCGATCGACGAGCCGCCCACGCCAGACTCACTCAACTGGGACCTCTGGCTCGGCCCGGCGCCGGCGCGGCCGTTCCACCCCGCGTACCTGCCGTTCCGCTGGCGCGGTTGGTGGGACTTCGGCACGGGCGCGCTGGGCGACATCGGCTGCCACTCGCTCGACCCGGTGTTCCGGGCCCTCAAGTTGGGCGCCCCTGAGAGCGTCGAAGCCAGCTCCACGCGCGTCAACAAGGAAACCTATCCGTTGTCGTCGATGGTGACCTACCGATTCCCCGCGCGCGGCGACATGCCGCCGGTCGCCATCGTCTGGTACGACGGCGGCGTGCGGCCGCCACGTCCCGCGGAGCTTGAAGACAATCAGGTGCTCGGCGCCACCGGACATCTGCTCGTCGGCGACGACGGCAAGATTGTGGCTCGCCGATCGCTCCTTGGCCCCACCTACGCGCTCATTCCCGAATCCCGCGCGAAAGAGTACGGCGACCCGCCCCGCACGCTGCCGCGATCGGCGGGCCACTACAAAGAATGGATCGCCGCGTGCCAGGACGGCCCCCCGGGCGGCTCAAACTTCGACTGGGCCGGCCCGCTCACGGAAGCCGTCCTGCTCGGCAACGTCACCCTCCGCCCCGAAATGCGCGAGGAGATGACCACGAAAAAACTGCTCTGGGACAGTGCGAACTTGCGTTTCACGAATTCTGAGACCGCCAACAAATTCCTGAAACGCGAGTACCGCGACGGCTGGGCGATGTAGCAGCGATTTGAGCGTCATCGGCGAACGCGATTCGTAGATTCGCCAGGCTTAACCTACGGCTGGTCGAGAAACGCCTTCGCCTCAGCATTGAGCTTTGCGACCGGAACTTTCACCGTTTTCCCTTGCTTGGTGCGGAGCGAGACGACCCCGTCCGCCACGCCGACCAGCTCCGCCTCCACCGTGTGCTTGCCGGTCACGTCGGACCACTTCCGCATGCCGCCGCTTGAACCGGCGACGACCGCTCCGCGTGCTGAACTCGTTCCAAGCAACTTGACCGCTTCGCGCGCCGCAGCCGTGCCAGGATGCAGCTTGACGATTTGCTGAAGCGCCGTTTCGGCGCGCTTCGAGTCCGCCGCATCAACGAGGAGACCCTCCGCGCGAACCAGATCCTTGGCTTGCCGCAGGAGCAACTTGTCCTCGGCCGTTGCGCCGAACGCTTTGAACGCCTCTTGAATGTCTTCTTTGAGCGCCGGCACAAGTCCGTAATCCCGCTCCGTCGCCGCCAGCGCGCGGGCCGTCGCCCAACGATCAGCGCTTTCGCTCGCAGCAGTCGCAGCGGCAAGCTGTCGGCGTCCCTCCTCTTGCAGTTTGTTCAGGAACGCCGTCGCACGTTCGCCAGCGGGCGTGAGCCCGAGGATTTCGCCGTACCGCAGAAACTCCCGCTCGGCTGGCCGCAACGCAGCCAGCGCCTCGGCCGTCCGGCCCGCGTCCCTATGCTCCTCGGCGGCGTCGATGGCCGCGGTCAGTTTCTCTAGCGCCGCCTCGTTCGGCATCCGCCCGGCATCTGTCAGCGACGTGAGCAGTGCGGCCTTGAGTGCGTCGGCGGCGATCCCGCCTTCGCTGCCGTACACCTGCTCGCCCGCCGAGGACACGACGTACAACCCGGGAATCGCCGAGCTGCTGCGCGGAAACATCCGCTCCCACGTGCGAAAGTCAGGCGTATCAACGTCAATTGCGAGCGACACGAATTGCGCCAGCACCGGCTGCAGCGATGCGTTGGTCGCCAACGTGTCCCGCACGCCCTTGCAGATCGGGCACGTCTTGGAATACGAGATTGCAAACACGGGACGGCCGGAGCGTTTGGCTTGAGAGGCCGCGTCGCTCACAGATTCGGCGACCGTCAGCGAGACGTTGCCGCCCGCCGCATCATCCGGGTCTTTGGACTGGGCATCAGCGCCCGCACAAAGGATTGTTAACGCGGCCGCCGCCAAGAGTGTCCGAATCATGAACGCGGTCCTCCACCGAAAAGAGTGCACCGTTTCCGGCACGCGACGCGAGTATAACCGGCCGATCCAACGTGTGCAAATTGCCAGCCGCGTCGTCAGCGGCCCTCGCAGCGTAAGTTTGTTAAGCAAGCGCATAGGCGTCGCCCGCCGCGACTGCGATTGTCGTCCCTCCCCTCAGCGCCGATGATACCCGCATGGCCCACGACCATGCCCACCATCACAGCCACGGCGCCGCCAACTACGGCAAGGCGTTCGCCATCGGCGTCGCCCTCAATCTGGCGTACGTCGTCCTCGAAGCCGGCTACGGGGTTGCCGCCGACTCGCTCGCGCTGGTCTCCGACGCCGGCCACAACCTGAGTGACGTCATAGGTCTGCTGCTGGCCTGGGGCGGCCACGCTTTGTCCCGCGTGCCGCCCTCGCCGAGGCGCACCTACGGCTGGCGCGGCTCGACGATCCTCGCCGCGCTCTTCAACGCCCTGCTTCTGCTGGCCGCCACGGGCGCCATCGCCTGGGAAGCCGTGCGACGCTTCCGCTCGCCGCCGGAGCTCGTGGGCATGCCCATCGTGGTCGTCGCCGCCATGGGCGTCGTCGTGAACACCGTCACCGCTCTGCTCTTCCTTCGTGGGCGCAAGAGCGACCTCAACATTCGCGGCGCCTTCCTCCACATGGCCGCCGACGCCGCGGTCTCGTTCGGCGTCGTCCTCGCCGGACTGGGCATCGTGTTTTTCGGCTGGGAGCGGCTCGATCCCATGGCCAGCCTGATCATCGCCGTCGTCATCTTCATCAGCACGTGGGACCTGCTCAAGGAATCGGTCAACCTCGCCCTCCATGCCGTTCCCGCGAGCATCGACCCCGCAGCCAGCGCCAGCTACTTCGCCGGCGTCGCTGGCGTCGCCGAAGTTCACGACCTGCACGTCTGGGCGATGAGCACGACCGAGATCGCCCTCACCGTGCACCTCGTTCGTCCGGCAATCGCCGACGACGATGTACTGCTTCGCCGCATGAAGCGCGACCTGCACGATCGGTTCGGCGTGGACCACGTCACGATCCAAATCGAACGCGGCGCGAAACCGCCGTGCGACCAGTCCCCGGCAGATCGCCTCTAATTTCTATGGCCAATCAGTTTTCTCGGGGTGGCATGCCCTCGTCTTCGTGGGCATGTGGAACCATCGAGAAAACATGGCCATGTCGGCGGACCTCCGAGGCCATGCCGCCCCCCGCGCCATGAGGGGATCGGAAAAGCGCGGCCGCTGGCCTTTCGCTCGCCTGACGCTTGAGATTGCGTGAGATTGCTGTTGGCGCCGCCAGGCTTTTGATATACTCGCGCGCGGCGAACCTGCCGGCGCCAACGCCTTCTCGAATTGCGAAACTCCGCCGCACCCACGTTCTTGGGAGAGCCGTGACCATGTGTTCCCGTTCTGGCATGCGCGCTCTTTTGATCCTCGTCTTTGGCGTGTCGATGGCCGACAGTCTCCGCGCCGACCAAACTGCCGACGAGGCCGCCATTCGCAAGGCGGCTGAGACGTACGTCGCGGCCTACAACCAGCACGACGCCAAGGCCCTCGCGGCCCACTGGTCGTCGCGGGCTGTGTATTCCAATCCGCTCACCGACGAACAGGTCGTTGGACGCGAGGCGATCGAGGCCGAGTTCGCCGCCATCTTTGCCGAAATGCCCGACGCCCGGCTGCAGGCCGACGTCGAGTCGGTCCAATTTCTGTCGCCGAATGTGGCCATCGAGCAGGGAACCGCGCATGTCATCCGCCCCGACGCCGAACCCGAGGTCCTGACCTACACGGCCCTGCACATTCGGGAAAACGGCAAGTGGCTGATGGACCGCGTCAGCGAGGAGCCGATTCCCGTCGTCTATTCCAACTACGAGCGTCTCAAGAGCCTGGAATGGATGATCGGCACGTGGGTCGACGAGGACGAATCCGCCCGCATCGAATTTACGTGCCAATGGACCCAGAACCAAAGCTTCATCACGCGCAAGTTCTCCATTGCCGTCGCCGATCGCATCGAAATGTCCGGCATGCAAATCGTCGGCTGGGATCCGGTGGCCGGCAAGATCCGCTCCTGGGTCTTCGATTCCGATGGCGGATTCGGCCAAGCGACCTGGACCCATAAGGACAACCGGTGGGTCATCGATGCAGCCTCCACGCTGCCTGACGGGCGCCGCGCGTCGGCGATCAACATCATGACGAAAGTCGACGACGACAGTTTCACCTGGGAATCGACGGGACGCGAAGTCGACGGCGAAATCTTGCCTAACGTCGATCCCGTCAAAGTCGTGCGCGCCCCCGCGGCCGAGTAACAATCCACTTCGGCGAATTTCGCCAGGAGTCTGCCATGAAACGCCTCGCAAACTTGTTGCTGATTGCTCTGATCGCCGTCGCGCTGTGCCTCCCCGAAGCGGCCGCCCGCGGCGGACGCGGAGGAGGTGGAGGAGGAGGACGCGGTGGAGGTGGAGGAGGACGCGGAGGAGGGGGAGGGGGAGGGGGAGGGGGACGCAGTCCGTCCATGAGTCGACCGTCGCCGCCGAGCGCCTCGCGCCCTGCCCCGCGCCCCGCGCCACGCCCAGCGCCGCGACCGTCGACCGGCGGCGCAGCCCGTCCAGGAACGACGCGACCCGGCGGCGCCACTCGACCGCAAGGCGGCGCCGCGACGCGCCCCGCCGGCGGCGGCGCAAGGCCGGGGGCGCCAGGAGGCGCCGCGGCGCGCCCGTCGCCCTCGGATTTGCAAAGTTTTCTGAGCCTCCCCGGCCAAGGCGCGGGAGCGCGCCCCAGCACCGGCGCAGTCGGCGCGGTGGGCGCTCGACCGGGCGCTCCCGCAACGCTTCCCGCCGGCGGCAATCGCGCCGTGTCGGACTTCCTCAGCGGCGCCGCGCCGGCCGCCGGCGCTGCCGCTGGAGTTGCCGCCGGCGCCGCTGTTGCCGGCGCGCGCGGCGACCGCGTCCAGGGTCGTGCGGACGCGGGCGCCGGCGTTGCCAATCGCCAGGCGGCTCGCGTCGCCGATCGCGGCGAGATGCGCTCCGGGCTGGCCGAGGGGCGCGGCGAGCGTCGCACCGAACGCCAGCAGCAGCTTGGCGACCACGCCGACCAGATTCGCGACGGCCTCCACGACCATTACGACGACAACCACCTCTTCGACGATTTCTGGGCCAACAATCCCGGCGCCCACTACCGATTCCACCAGAATCCCGTGTTCTGGACCTGGGCGACGTTCAACACGGTGCAGGCATTCATGCCCTGGAACTGGGGCGAGGGCGCCTACTACGACTACGGTTCGGGCGGCAGCACGTACTACGAAGATGGCACGGTGTACTCAGGCGGCGAGGAGATTCCCGCCGAACAGTACGCCGCCGAGGCCGAGCAGATCGCCGAAAGCGTCCCCGAAGTCGAAGACCCCGACGCCATCGAATGGCTCCCCTTGGGCGTCTTCGCCCTCACGCGCGACGGCAGCGCCGCGGACGTGCCGAACATGTTCCTGCAACTGGCGGTGAGCAAGGAAGGCATCATCGCCGGCACGTACCAAAACAAGACCACGGGCCAGACCGAATCGGTCGAAGGCATGGTCGACCAGCAAAGCCAACGCGCCGCGTGGACCATCGTCGGCAAGAACACGCCCATCATGGAAACCGGCATCGCGAATCTCACCGAGAACGAAACCCGCGTGCTGGTCCACTTTGCCGATGGCCAGACGCAAACGTGGCTGATGGTGCACATCGAAAATCCAGCCGCGGCGGCAACCCCGGCAGCGACGCCGACGCAATAGCCTGATGCCCGAGCTCCCCGAAGTCGAAACCATGCGCCGCGGCATCGCCGCGGTGGCCGGGTGCCGCATCATCGCCGCCGAGCGACTGCCCTGCCCGCGGAAGCCGATCGCCATTCAGCCGGGCATCGCCGCGTTTTGCCGCCGCGTCGCAGGGACGCGCATCGAACGCACCGACCGCGCCGGCAAGCGCGTCGTCCTGTGGCTCGACTCCGGCGACGCCGTCGTCTTCGAGCCCCGCATGACGGGCCTCGTCCTGCTGGCCGACCCGCCCGACCCGCTCTACAACCGCCTACGTCTTCGCCTCGATCCGTGGGCCACGGGCGTGTCGCCAGTGCGAGGCGCCAAACGATTTCCCACGTCAGCACGGGCGACGCGCCCGCGACACACAAGTTCAAGCCCGCAACACCTCATCTACTGGGATCGCCGCGGACTGGGCAGCGTCAAGTTGCTCACGCCCCGGCAGTTCGAAGACGCCTACGGCCTGCACGCCCTCGGCCCCGACGCCCTCGTGATGACCGCGGAGTTGTACCGCGAGCGGCTCGGCCGCACGGCCCGCGCCGTGAAAGTCGCACTGCTCGACCAGCGCGCCGTCGCGGGCATCGGCAATCTGTACGCCTCCGAAATCCTGCACGTCGCCGGCGTACACCCCGCGCGGCAGTGCCGGCTGCTCACCCGCCGCCAGTGGGACGCGATCGCCGCGGCCGCCCGGCAAGTCCTTGAAACCGCCATCCGCTACGAAGGCTCCACGCTCAGCGACGGCACGTACCGCAACGCGTTGAGCCAGAACGGCGGCTACCAAAACGAGCACCGCGTCTACGACAAGGTCGGCGCCCCCTGTCCCCGCCGCGGCTGCCGTGGCGTCGTCGAGCGCGTCGTCCAAGCCCAGCGCTCGACGTTCTTCTGCCCCTGCTGCCAGACGCGGCGCCAGCCACGGTGATCGACGCGCTTTTTCGT
The DNA here is from genome assembly GCA_044867485.1 of Lacipirellulaceae bacterium. GTDB lineage: Bacteria > Planctomycetota > Planctomycetia > Pirellulales > Lacipirellulaceae > Lacipirellula. The sequence goes on from JBIOVA010000238.1 coordinate 36,481, forward strand.
GTGCCATGCTCTCGTCCGCGTGAGCATGCTAATTCTACAGCGC
>JBIOVA010000239.1:0-35763 GCA_044867485.1 Lacipirellulaceae bacterium
CGAATCGGACCCCTCGGCAGACCTCGGAGTAACAGGGGATGCGCCGTTCCCTCCCAAACAAAACAGTCCTGTGCGCCAAACCCTCTCAGGCGTATATTGAGGGGCTTAGCCGGCTAATAGGGCCGGCGTCCGGTCCCGACAATTGCACTGCCATGGACGAAAAACCCTCCTCGTCATCGTGGGACGACATTCTCAAAGAGGTTGGCGCCACGCCTGCTCCCGATGCGGTCGAGCGACGGCGTCCCGCCATCGAAAACACGTTCGACCCGCCTCCGAACCGGCGGCCGGCGCCGAAGACAAAACCGGGGAATTGGAACGCGCTGGCCACTGAGCTGGGCGTTGACGCACCGCCGGAGGAGCCGGCCGAGCGCGCGGCCGTCGGACCCGGCGCCATGGAGGCGAGCTTCGCGGCCATCGAACCGCTCGAATCGGGCTTCGAGGAGATCATCGAGGAGGAGATGGCTGACGTCGAGTTCGGCGAGGCCGACGACGACGATTCGGACGGAGAACGCGACGAGCAGTGCGACGAGGACTCCGACCTCTTCGACGAAGGCGACGACGACGATTCGGACGAGCACGACGAAGACGACGAGGATGATTCGGACGAGGCCGACGAAGACGACGAGGACGAACTCGACGAGGACGATTCCGAGGCCAAGAGCGACCTGCCGCCGTCCACGCTTTCGGGCGAGGCGGCGCGGAGTGCGTTCGAGGCGTTGTTTCAGGCCGGTTCGTTCGCGGGCGGCGTCGCGCCGCAGCGTCGCCCCCCGTCGCCCCCCAAACGGCCCGAGACGGCCGATGATATTTTTGCGGACTTCGATCGGCCGGAGCGGCCCGCGCATCCGTCGCGAGCCGCGCGGCCTACGCGACCGGTCGACGACGAGGACGCCGAGCGCGGTCCAGGCGACGAGGCGTCGCGCGCCGATGAGGACGAAGGGGAAAAACGACCGCGCCGCCGCCGCCGACGGGGCGGTCGCGGACGCGGCCCGCGGACGGAGTCCGCCGACGCAGCAACGCCGCGTGACGCCGACGCCGGAGACTGGTCGGAGGAACCCGTCGGCGAGAGCAAGCCAACCGACGACGCGGAGCGAGATGACGACTCCGGCGAAGCCGAGCGCGACGACCGACCCCGTCGGCGCCGTCGCTCGCGCCGCGGCCGTGGCCGCGGCGCCGCAACGGGAGAGGGCGGCGAAGTCAGCGAGGCGCGCCCCGCGGCTCGCAACGGTCGTCCGCCGAAACCGATGATCGACGACGACGACGAGCAGGACGACGCCGATGATCTCGCCCTCGCCGCGAGCGGCGAGGCCGACGACGACGACGATGCGTCGGCCCCGCGATCGGCTCACAAGAGCATTCCCACGTGGTCGGAAGCGATTCTCGTGATGGTTGAGACGAACATGCAATCGCGGAAGAACGCGCCGCCGCGGACGGGTTCGCCCCGTGGGCAAGGGCCGCGCGGGCAGGGTCGGGGTCGCGGCCGGGGTCGCGGAGGTCGTGGCGGACGCGGCGGCGGTCGGCCCTCGTAACGGGATGCCGCACATGTCGGCCGCGCAATCGATCACTGGCAACGTCGTCGACGTCAAGGCCCGTCGCGTCTTTGCCGGTCGCGTGACCATCGCCGACGGCCGGATCGCTGCCATCGAGCCGACTGAAGCGCCCCCCGACGAGGCGGCTGCGGGCTACCTGCTGCCCGGGTTCATCGACGCCCACGTGCATGTCGAGAGCTCGATGCTCGTGCCGAGCGAGTTTGCCCGGGCGGCGGTCGTGCACGGGACGGTCGCCACGGTGAGCGATCCCCACGAGATCGGCAACGTCCTCGGCGTGGCCGGCGTCCAGTACATGCTCGACAACGGCGCTAAGACGCCGTTCAAGTTCTATTTCGGCGCCCCTTCCTGCGTGCCGGCCACCACGTTCGAGACCGCCGGCGCCACGATTTCCGTCGCCGAGGTGGAATCGCTCCTCGACGATCCGCGGATCGTCTATCTCAGCGAGATGATGAACTTTCCCGGCGTGCTGGGCGGCGACCCGGAGTGCCTCGCCAAGATTCGCGCGGCGCAGCAGCGCGGCAAGCGCGTCGATGGTCACGCCCCGGGTCTCCGCGGCGCCGAGGCGGCACGCTACGTCGCCGCCGGCATGACGACCGACCACGAGTGCTTCACCAAGGAAGAGGCGCTCGACAAGCTCGCCGCGGGCAGCAAGATCTCGATCCGCGAGGGCTCGGCGGCCCGAAACTTCGACGCGCTGTACACGCTCCTTTCCGAGCATCCGGGAATGACGATGCTGTGCAGCGACGACAAGCATCCGGACGAACTTGTGGCCGGGCACATCAACGTGCTCGTGCGGCGCGCCGTCGCGCGAGGCGTCGACGTCTTCGACGCGCTGCGGGCCGCGTGCATCACGCCGGTCGAACACTACGGCCTCGACGTCGGGCAGTTGGCGGTCGGGGATCCCGCGGACTTGATGGAAGTCGACTCGCTCAAGGAATTCCGCGTTCGCCGCACATGGATCAACGGCCTGTTGGTCGCCGAAAACGGCGCGACGCTCATTCCGCGAGTGGCGCCGCCGGTGGTCAACAAATTCGTCGCCACGCACGTGCAGCCGCATCAGTTTGCGGTGCGGGCTGTTCCCGGCGCCCAGATCCAAGTGATCGAGGCCCTCGACGGGCAGTTGATCACCCGCCGCCTGGCCATCGAGCCCCTGGTCGACAATGGCCGCGTGCTCAGCGACGTGCGTCGCGACGTGCTCAAAATGGTCGTCGTCAACCGCTACCGCAAGGCGCCGCCGGCGATCGCGTTCGTGAAGAACTTCGGTCTGCACACCGGCGCGATGGCTTCGAGCGTCGCCCACGATTCGCACAACGTCATCGCCGTGGGCGTAAGCGACGACGACCTGGCCGCGGCCGTAAACGCCGTGATGAACGCCGGCGGCGGCCTCGCCGCCGTGAGTCACCGCGGCGGCGACCACTGGGTGTTGCCGCTGCCCGTGGCGGGACTGATGGCCACGGGCACGTGCAGCGAGGTGGCCCACGCCTACCAGGAACTCGACGCCGCCGTGAAGGACTGGGGCTCCCCGCTGCGGGCGCCGTTCATGACGCTTTCGTTCATGGCGTTGCTCGTGATCCCCGAGCTGAAACTGAGCGACCTCGGCCTGTTCGACGGCGGCCGCTTCGAATTCACGCCGCTGTTGGCGTGACGTGGAATGGACAGGATAACAGGATCGGCAGGATGGACAGGATGAGAATCGATTCTTGCATTTCATCCTGTTGATCCTGAACATCCTGTTATCCTGTCAATTCACTTCGGCCGTTATACGGAATCATCAAGGAAGCCAACGCGTGCACGATCCATTCATGCAGGCGGCAATCGATGAAGCCCGGCAAGGCCTCGCCGAGGGCGGCATTCCCATCGGTTCGGTGCTCGTGATCGACGGCGAGATCGTCGGCCGCGGGCACAATCGCCGCGTGCAGCGCGGCAGCGCCATCCTCCATGCCGAGATGGATTGCCTGGAGAACGCCGGCCGGCTCAAGGCCCGCGATTACCGGCGGTCGGTGCTCTACTCGACCCTTTCCCCGTGCGACATGTGCAGCGGCACGTCGCTCCTCTACGACATTCCCCGTATCGTCATCGGCGAGAATCGCACGTTCCGCGGGCCGGAAGACTATGTCCGCTCCCGCGGCGTCGCCGTCGAAGTCGTCGACGACCGCGAGTGCTACGAATTAATGCAGCAGTTCATCGCCGCCCATCCGGCGCTGTGGAATGAGGATATCGGGGAAGAGTGAGGGGGAAATGGGGGAAGGCGGAATGGGGAATGGGGAATGGGGAATGGGGAAAACGACTACAATAAACTGCGTCGCGCAAGCATCCTCAAAGTCGTAAGTCCGCCGCGCCTTCCCCATTCGCCATTCCCCATTTCCTCCCATGTTCTTCTCCCCCCGCATCCGCCTGAAGCCGCTCGCCCAGCTTTGCCGGCGGCTGGCGACGGCGACGGGGGCGGGGCTCGAGGATCGCCGCATCTGGCGCGGCGAGGCCGATCGCGGCGGCCGGGCGCAGCGTGAAGCCGTCGCCCAGGTGAGCGAGCAACTGGCCCGCGGGCAGGCGATTGACGACGCCCTGGCGACGACCGGCGACTATTTCCCGCCCATGTTCCACCAGATGGTCGCTGTGGGCGACGCCAGTGGCAATCTCGATCGCACCTACCGCCGTCTGGCCGAGCACTATGAGCAGATGCTCACGGCGCGGCGCACCCTGTGGGGCGCCCTGGCGTGGCCCGGACTGCAGTTGGCCCTCGCGCTGACGACCATCGGCGTCGTCATCGCCCTGTCGAGCGCCTTGAGCCTCAAGACGATCGACGGCGAGCCGCTCGACATGTTCGGTCTCGGCCTGACCGGCCGCAGGGGCCTCACGATTTACGTAATGCTGATCACCTTGGCGGGAATCGCCCTGCTGCTCACGATCGAAGCGATGCGCCGCGGAATGTTGTGGACGCGCACGCTGCAAAACGCGGCGCTGCGGATTCCCGGGCTCGGCGACGCGTTGCAGACGCTCGCCCTGGCGCGATTCACCTGGGCGTTGCAACTGGTGTTCGACACGGCGATGGACCTCCGCAAGGCGCTCCCCCTGGCGCTCGACGCGACGGGGCACGACGCCTACCGGGCGCTGGGCCCGCCGATCGCCAGCGGCATCACTCGCGGAATGTCGCTGCACGCCTCGCTGGCGAAGACCGGGGCGTTTCCCACGGAGCTGCTCGACGCCATCGCTGTGGGCGAACAGAGCGGCACGCTCGCCGAGACGATGCAGCGGCAATCCAAGGAGTACCAGCAACGCGCCGAAGCGGCGATCGGCCTGCTCGCCCGAATCTTCGGCGGCGTCGTGTGGGCGCTGGTCGCCGTGATGATCGTCGTGCTTATTCTCCGCGTCGTCACGGGCTACGTCGGCACGATCAACAGCTTGACTCAACCCGGCGGCGGACTCTGAACCGGCGACGCCGGCAAAGCCTCTGGCGCCATCGACTGGAGATGCTTGAGCAGCGTTCCGTCGGGGGCCGCGATCCCCCGGGGCAACTTCGAGCTAAGCGGCGTCGGCGGCAAGTCTTGCCGCAGCGCGGTCAAGTACTGCGTGAGCACCCCGGGCGGCGCGTCGGTCGACTCCAACAAGTAATGCACCCACAGCCACGACTCGGCGTAGTCTAGCTGCGTCATCTCCCCCGCAACGGCCAGGGTCTCCAACCGCGGCAAATGGGGCCGCCAGGCCCCGATGGCGACCTGCCCCAACAAATACTCAACGTGCGTGCGGTTCACCCCACGGCGGCCGCGCCCCACCTCGAAGTACTCGGCCAGTCCCTCGTCCAGCCACAGCGGCAGGTTCGGCATGGCCGAGTGCAGATACCCGTGCGCCACTTCGTGCCGCAGGTCCTCGGCCACGCGATCGCTCCAGTGGGCGAACACGCTGAGCTGCACGTCGGTCTCGACGAAGATCGCCCGCCGCTCGGGGAAGCCGGGGAACTCGCGGGCGACGTGCTCGCGGTACGACTGCTCGTTGGCGAACAGGAACACGTGGATCGGTTCCTTGCCGGCGGGAATGCCGAGCCGGTCGCAGATGAGTTGCCGCTCGCCAGTGAGCTCGGCGACCATGCGATGCCCGGCCGGCAGCGAGAAGTCGGCGTGCAGCACGAGCTGCCCCGCCGCCAGCGGCTCACGAAACGCGGGGGCGTCCGCGCGCAGGCTCACTGCCGGCGCAGCCCACGGCGACGCCAGGCACCCGCCCAGCGCCGGCGCCAGCAGTAGTAGCAGCAAGAGATTCCGCATCGTCGGGGCGGAATCTTAACGGCAACGTCACAACGCCGCGATGCCCGTTTGACCGGCCTTCGAGACGGTCGTCCCCAGCCGCTTGCGGCTTAGCGACCCCGCCCCGCAATCAACTCATCCAACGCCGTCCGCAGCCGCGGCAGAATCGCGTCATACGGGTACTGCCCCAGCGACTCGCTCCCCCGCTTGAGATTGACGAACGCCGGCCCGCACCACAGCCCCAGGTCGGCGTCGTCCGTCTCGCCCGGGCCGTTCACGCGGCAGCCCATCACGGCGATCGTGATCGCGTGGTCCGCCGCGTAGCGCGTCATCTCCTTCACCTGCTCGGCCAATTCGATGAACGCCTCGTTCTCGACGCGCGAGCAACTCGGGCAACTGATGATGTTGAGCGTGTCGAGCCCGTAGGTGACGACGCTCCGCACGCGCCCCGCCGCAATGTCGTCCAGAATCTGCCTCCCCGCGGCAATCTCCTCCGGCTTGCGGGCGTTGGAAACCGTGAGCGACACGCGGATCGTGTCGCCGATGCCCCGGCTGATGAGCTGCTCCAGTGCGATGCGCGTCTTGATGATTCCGTCCGGCGGCAGTCCCGCCTCGGTCACGCCCAGGTGCAGTGGCACGTCGGGCCTCGCTTGCGCGAACCGCCGGTTCACCTCGATCACCTTCTGAGGGTCGGAGTCTTTGAGCGACACGCAATACCGCGTGAAGCCCAGCTCGTCGAGCGCGTCGCAGTGTTCCCAAGCGCTGGCGAGCATCGGCGTCAACGAGTCGTCGCCGGCGTACTCGTCGGCCTTCGCGGGGTCGACGCTGCCGCAGTTCACGCCCACGCGGATCGCACAGCCATTGTCCGCCGCCACCTGAGCGAGATACCGCACCTTCTCCCGCCACGGCTTCTCCCGCTCGTGGTGGTACAAATGCCCGGGGTTGTAGCGGATCTTGTCGACGTGCGGCGCCACGAGCTCCGCGAGGCGGTAGTTCTCCTGCAGATCGACGGACAGATTCGCCGACGTCTGCCGGCGAATCTCGGCGAGCGCCGACGCATCCTTCGCGCTGTCCACGGCGATCCGCACCACGTCGGCCCCCGCCTCGTGCAAGGCGTTCGCCTGCGCGACCGTCGCGTCGACGTCCTGCGTGTGCGTGGCCGTCATGCTCTGCACGGCAATCGGCGCCCCGCCGCCAATCGTGGCCGTCCCCACGCGAACCGCACGAGTTGGATTCCGAAAGATCTGCATGGTGCTAGTTTACAAACCAAGCCGTCCAACATTTAGCCCCCGGTCACTGACCGGGGGCCACGTCCTGCGTCGCAAGCTGCAGCCACAACAGCAGCATCGACATCCCATTGAACAACGCATGGCACACCAGCGACGGCGCTACGCGATGCGTCCGTTGATACACATAACCGAGCGCCACGCCCAGTGGAAACAGCGACACGGGCGCCACGCCGTGGCCAACGTGGGCCATGGCGAACAACGCGCCGCTGGCAAGCACGGGTGCCCAGCCGTAGGGAAGGACCCGAAGCACTCCCATTTCGGGCGGCGCAGGATCGTCGGTTGCAGGCGTTGGAGCTTCGGACGATTCATCGACAATTGACTCGCCGTCGGCCGGCGCCACGCCAACGGGGCCCACCGTCGGCCCCGCGACGCGCTTGCGCCAACCCAGGGCGATGTCTTCGCGGCGCTCCAGCCACCCCTGGAAAATGAGGCGAAACGTGGTTTCCTCGACCAGTGGGGCCGCGACCACCACCGTCGCCAGCGCCGCCAACATCACCTCCGGCGTGTGCTGGGTTTGGAGTTCCTCAATAAATGGATGGACATGCTCCGGCTCGAAGATGACCGTGAGGAAGAACTGTATTGTGTAAACCGGCGCCAGCATGGCGAGGAACGTCACGACGCCGATCTTCACGTCACGGCGAAGCTGCCGCCACGACAGTGGCAATCCTAAGTCGACGACGTTCGCGTGATAGACAGCCGTTAAGATGGACATGCACGCCGCCGCAAGCAGCAGGTAGGCGCCGGCGTTCAACCACACGTCGCCGGCCGTGATCGCGGGAGTCGGCGGCGTCTCGACCGGCTCGCTCGCCGGCGGACCCGTAAGCAGCATCAGCAGCACGGGGCCCAGGACGAGGAGCGGGGCCAGAACATTCCAGGGCACGGGCCGACGCGGTTCGTACGCCAACAACCGGCGGCCGTCGATGTGCACCCGAAACAGCGCGCCGAGCGTCAGCACGCTGGCAAGCAACATGCACCAGAAGATGGCGCCGGTGATGGCGGTCGGGGCGTCGATCACGGCAGTCTCACGCACGCGACTTGTCGCCGCGGACCATCTTCGCCGCAGCGATCATGTACTCGACGCCCGAGTAAATCGTCAGCACAATCGCCGGCCACAACGTTGCGGTCAGCCCCCACGTCACCCACGCGGGCAAATCCACGAGCGTGCGCGTCGCTGCGTCGTACCACATGAGCTGACCGATGCCGAACGCCGCGGCCGCGCATTGGAACAGCATCTTCCATTTGCCGGCCGTTTTGGCCGAGAAGTCGCCGCCGCCGCTCTCCACGAAGCTCCGCAGCGCCGTGACGATCATCTCGCGGGCCATCACCAATACCGCCACCCACGCGGCAACGCCGGACGCTGGCGAGCCGTCGACCAATTGCGGCGCCGCCGCCAGAAAGATGAACGCCCCGCACACGATCAGCTTGTCGGCAAACGGATCGAGGATGCGACCCAACTGCGTGATCTGCCCGTATTTACGGGCCCAGTAGCCATCGATCCAGTCCGTGCCCGCGGCGATCAGGAACACCGCCAGGCTTACGGCAAACTGCTGCCGAGCCATCAGCACAAACAGCACGACCGCCAACACGAGCCGCGAGACCGTCACCGCATTGGGGACGTTGAGCACGCGCGGCCGAGCGGCGGGTACGGCTGTTTGCGACATCTCATTTAGCCCCCGGTCAATGACCGGGGGCTAAGTGGCGGAGGTGACGTGGCAATGGCGACAAAGTTACCGCCCCGGCCCACAGGCCGCGGCTATCAAATCATACTCCCGGCTGGCGACGACTTCGCACGGCACAATCTGCCCGGGCCGCAGCTTTTCGCCGGTAACGTAGACAATTCCGTCGACGTCGGGGGCGTCCGCGTAGGATCGCCCGACCCAGGCGTGCCGCTCCCCGGGCACAGGGCCGTCGATGAGTACGTCTAACCGGCGACCCGTCTGCCGCTCGTTCCACGCGAACGCGATCTCCTGCTGCAGCGCCATCAGCTCGCCCCGGCGTTCTTCCTTCACGTCCTCGGGGAGGTGGTCCGGCAGCCGCGCCGCGGGCGTGTCCGGCTCGAAGGAGTAGGTGAACACGCCGAGCCGCTCGAAACGCTGCTCCCCGACGAAATCGACAAGCTCTGCGAACTGCTCGTCCGTCTCGCCGGGAAAGCCGGTGATGAACGTCGTCCGCATCACGAGGTTCGGAATCCGGCTCCGTAGTTTGGCAAGTAGTAGCTCTGTCTCGCTGCGCGTCACGCGCCGCTGCATCCGCCGGAGCATCGTGTCGTTGATGTGCTGCAGCGGCATGTCGAGGTACGGCACGATCCGTTTGCTGGCCGTGATCGTCTCGATCAATTCATCCGTGAAGTACATCGGGTACAGGTACATCAAGCGAATCCAGTCGAGCCCCTCGACCTGCTCCAACGCATGGAGCAACTCGACTAGCCGCGGCTCGCCGTACAGGTCCATGCCGTAGTACGTCGTGTCCTGGGCGACGATCACCAATTCGCGCACGCCGTCGGCGGCCAGCTCGCGGGCTTCGGCGACCACTTCCTCGATCGGCTTGGTGGCGTGCTTGCCGCGCATCTTGGGGATCGCGCAGAACGTGCACAACCGGTCGCACCCCTCGGAGATTTTCAGGAACGCGAAGTGCTTGGGCGTAATGCGAAACCGCGCCGTGTCCGGCAGCGGATGCGTCGGCGCCGGCTTGAACACCGTGCGCTGCTCGTTGAGCCCGCCCAAAAGCCGATCGGCGACCTTCGTCACCTCCTCGCGGCCAAACACGCCAACGAGGTGATCGATTCCGGGCCGCTCTTCCAAGAGCGACTCCTTCTGCCGCTCCGCCAGGCACCCTGAGACAATGACCCCCCGTAGCTTGCCTCTTCGCTTCAGCTCCAGCATTTCGTCGATCGCGCCGAACGACTCCTGCCGCGCCGCCTCGATGAACCCGCACGTGTTGACGATGGCGAAGTCCGCCCCGGCCGGCTCGCTCACCATTTCGTACCCGTCGAGCTGCAGCATCCCCAGCATCCGCTCGCTGTCGACGAGGTTCTTGGGGCACCCCAGGCTGATGAAGCAGTACGTGCCTTTGCCGCCGTCGCGGCGCGCCGCCGCGTGACGTGGCTGGCGCGGTGCATCCGTTCCGACGATGGGAAGCGATCGCGACATTTCTAATTCCCTGCCGGAGATCGCGCTTCGAGCGGCTCCACAGACTCCAAAAGCATGTACGAAACGCGCTGCCAACGCTCGACTCCCGACTCATCGGCTTCCGGCAAGGCGTAGACAGTCATTGTCGATCGGCCGAGCGCGATCATCTCGGGATGGCGCACGTCGAACGTCCTGCCGCTAGCCAGATGCAGCCGAAATGGCTGAAATGACTCAGCAAACGCAAATTCGACCATCGTACGCGGCGTAATCATGGAACTCGTCCTCAGCGCAAGCGCGTCTGACGGCAAAGAGCGTCGAAAACGCGAATCTTGATTGTAAGGCGCCGGCTTAGACTCGCCAATGCACGGTCAGCCGTCGTTTGACGGTCTACGGAGGGTGCATACTGCCGGGGAGCCAGCGCGCGGCCCGAAAACCACCCCTTGAAAAATGCCCGCCGAGTGTGTAGTATACATATGAATACACACCACGGAGCGCTCGCCATGGTCGATGTTCATCTAACCAATCGCGTGACCACCTCCCTCGGCTTCCCTCGCGCCGGACGACCACGGCACAAAGCAGTCTTGGCAAGCCCGGGCGCGGACAATACGGACCTGTCCCCGGACAATACCGGACATAATGCGGACAATTCCACCTCGCCGCGACGAGGCGCCGCCAAGCGCTTTTGCGCATGTTTGCCGGACTGTGACGCCGACGCCAATCCTGGAGATCGCAACCAATTGTTCGCCCCCATCGCATTTCCGGACCAACCTCTATGCTCGCTGAAATCCCCGCCGAACAAGTCCGCGACGCCGTCGAGGGCGTTGCCCGCGAGATTCTCGCCGAGGCCGGCGTCGACGCCCCGCCGGTCGACGCCTTCGCCGTCGCCCAGCGATTGGGAATTGTCATCGCCCGGGAGTTTGGCGCCGAAGTGCGCGCCAGGTTTGTACGCCTCGGCGGCGGAACGGCGGACGGGCGGCCCGCGATCCTCGTCGCCGACGACCCGCGGCCCGAACGCCGCCAGTGGGCCGTCGCCCATGAGATCGGTGAGAACCAGGCCTACCGCGTGTTTGCCGAGCTGGGCGTCGATCCCGTCGATGCACCGGCCGGCGCCCGCGAAGCCGCCGCGAACCGCCTGGCCGGCTGCCTGCTGTTGCAGCGCGCGTGGTTCCTGGCTGACGGATGCGCACTCGACTGGAACTTGCTCGAGCTGAAGGCCCGTTACGCGACCGCCAGCCACGAGCTCATCGCCCGGCGGATGCTCGAAATGCCGCCGCCGATCATCATCACGCTGTTCGACCAAGGCCGCCAACAATGGCGCCGCGGCAACGGCGGCCTGCGCACGCCGCCGCTCACCCCGCCCGAAAGCGCCGCTCGCCAGGCCGCTTACAACTTCGGCCGCTCCGCACGGTGCGACCCGGCCGAACTCCCCGACGGCGTCGAAGACGTCCGCGCCTGGCCGATCCACGAACCCGACTGGAAGCGCGAAATCATCCGCACCGAACTCACCGACGCCTGGTGACGAGTGACAGAAGTCAACACGCCAATAACCGCCGCAGCGAGCCGGACGGTCACACCGTCCAGGAAAGGCGCCGCAACGCCCGCCCAGCCCTCATCCACGCCCGGACGAATCAAGTCGCTCAAGCGGAGCCCCTCGAACTCCCTGAGCCAGTTGAGCAAGTTGATCAACAAGCGACGCAACGCGATACGGCTTGCCCAACAGCCCGCCGCCGCCAAGGCGACGAAGCACCTCCAAGTGCTCGGACCGCGGATAGTCGACCAGCGCCGCCACGGGCGCGGGCGCGACGGCGAACTCACGGCAGAATCGTTCCAGCGAGGCCTGTTCCGCGGCGTCGAGCTGCCCGCCGTCCCAAATCCCTACCGTGTGGCCCGCAACTCCGCGCCCGCGCGGCGTCCACGTGCACGGCCATCCGCACGGACGAAGCGCTGCGTCCAGCGCCTCGAACACCGCGAAATCCGTCGCGTCGACGGCCACAGTCCAAAAAACGCCCTGCTGGTCGCCGTGCGATCCGCCGCCGCGGACCATCCCCTGGTCGCCGACAACCGACCAATGCGGCGCGAACCCGGCCGCGCGCCGCGCGAGCGACTGGCTCCACCACGCCGGCAGCTCATGCCAATACAACCGCGTGATCCCGGCAAGCGGCCGGCCCGTGCGAAGCTCGCCTTCGCACCACATCCCGGCGACGGCCACCACGCGCGCCAGCGGCGCGACTTGCAGAAGTCGATCGACGAGCGTTTGCTCGTCTACTCCAGGCCGCGACTGGGCCAGCAGCACGACCTCGGGCGCCAACTCCGCCGCGGCGAGTTGCTCGACGGCCGCGCTCAACGTTGGCACATCGCGCCAGCGTCGATCGGCGTCCAGCCGCCCGCGCACCATCGCAAACTCGCCGCCCTCCCAGGGCCCAACAGCCCACACCCCGGCCGCCGACGCCTCATCATGGCGCCATCGAACTCGCCCTTTTACAAGCCGATTCTTCACCTACCCACCTACTCACTTACCCACCTACTCACTCTTCACTACCCAATCGCCGCATCGCGATCCAGCACCAGTCGCCGCGCCTCCCGCGGATCTTCGGCGGCGCGAAGTTGCGACAGCCACTCCGCATCGTTGACGATGCGGCTCACCCGCGCCAGGATTCGCAAATGCTCGTGGTCGCTCGTGGCGGCGATCAGAAAAAACACGTCGGTGAGCCCCCCGCCGCCCCCGCCGAATGGGATGCCCTGACTGGTGACGCCCAGCGCGATCAAGGCCTGGCCGAGGATCGACGACTGCGGGCGCCGCGGGTGGAGCAGGGCCACGCCCAGGTCGAGGGCCGTGGGCGCCATCGCTTCGCGGGCGGCGACGGCGTCGGCCATCTTCTCCGCATCCCACAACAGACCGGTTGCGGCGCACAGCTCGCACATCGCGCAAATGACGCTGCCGCGGGTCCGCGCCGGAAGCGGAATCGCGATCGCTTCGGGGGCCAGCAATTCGGCCAGATTCACCTCGCCAGCGCCGCTGCGGTCCGATCGCTCGAGCGTCGACTCCATCGCCGCCAGCTCATCGTCGTCGGACAGGCCGATCCGCTGTTCGAGCCATTGGCCAATTTCGGGCCGCGAAAATCGCCAGGCGCCGCCGAGGCGCCGGCCCGGGAGCTTGCCGCGCTCCGCCAACCGCGCGACGGCCGCGGGCATCATGTGGAGATACGCCGCCAGCCCAGCTACGTCGAAATCGTCGTCGGCCATGGGCGTCGCGCGGTCAAGGGGGAGGAGGGCACGGCGTACGTGCTGGCGCCTCGGCCATTGTCGCGTCCGGGGCAAAGTGGTGTCCAGAGCGGCTCGCGGACGTTGGCGCTGTCGCGGCACTGGCCTTGTGCCTGCCACAAGCGATTTGGGACAATCCCGCTTCATTTTTCCTGCGGGTCGAAACCTGCCGTCGGCCGTTGAATCTTTGAGTCGCTCGTCTAGCGATGCCCACGCAACGAAAACCACCACCGGTGAGCGAGTCGAGGCCGCCGCTTCGTGCGGCGATTGCAATCGGCGTCGTCGGTGTGTTGTGGATGACCGTGCCAAGGATCGACGCGTCGCTGCGAGCGCAGTTCGCCGAGCGATTGGCTGCCCGCGCCGAGGCGTCCACGGGCGGCGAAGTCCGCCTCACGGTACGACGCCTGGCCGACTCCGGGGCGGAGGCCCTGGGCGCCCTCGTGCGACTGGGCGGATCGGCCAACAGCGAGGCCGCCGGCGCCGCGCAGGATGCCGTGGGCGCGCAACTGGCTGCGTGGGAAATTGACTTTCGCACGGGCCGCGATGAGCGTGCGCTGGCCCATAGACTCCAAGAATTGGGCGCTGCGCTGGCGGCCGCGGCGGCCGATCCCAAGTTCGCTGCAATGGGCCGCGCATGGACCCATCGCACGGCGTTGAGAATCGTCGCGCTCTGCGACAGCCTGTCCGCGGAGTCGTCGCTTGTCGTGCTGGCTCATTGCGATAGCGTTCTCTCCACGGCAAAGTCCACGGTCGCGTCGCCACCCGCGCCGCCGCGGCGCGATACCATTGTGCCAGTTCCCGTGGCTGCAGCGCCGAAACCCACCGCGGCATCCGAACTCGCCGAGCTCTTACGGTCGGCCGCTCCACCGAAACCCAGCGCGGACGGCGACCTGCAGGTCGTTGGCGAGTCCACGCCGCCGGCAATCGCCCCCGCAAGGGTCGATCCCGCCGCGGCCGCCCCACTGGCGACCGCGACCCGCCGCGAGGCAAGCGGCCTGCTCGAACTCCGGAAGCCGCAGCCCTTGTCGCCGCCCGCTCCGACCGAGTCAGTTGTCGACGTGCCTTCGCCACTGGAGGCACGTCGACTCTTGCGGCGGTATCGGCAGATGTCGGATCGCGAGTTGACGACCCGCCTCGTAGCGGCGTCGGGCTACGACGCACTCGCCATTCAACAGGTCCTGCGCGAGCGGAAGCTGCCCGCCTCCGCCGTGCGACCAGCGCCGACAAGCGGCGCGCAGCGGCTCGACGCCGAGCGGCTGCTGTTCGAGCGGGTCGGCAAACTGCCCGCCGCGGCCGCGAGAAAGTTGCTGCGGCAGCTGGTCGCCGACGAGACGGAAGCCGCGGATATCCGCCTAGAAGCTCTTACGCTGCTGGCCACTAGCGGCGATCCCCAGCTTGCCGAGATCGCGCGTCGACGAGCGCTCGAAGACGCCGACCCGCGCGTCGCCGATCTGGCAACGCAAATTCTGCGCGACGCGCGGAAGTGATTCGCGCAGACGGCGACGAGTCGCCGACTCCGACGTTACTTCACCAACGTCTGCTCGAGCGGCGTGACGCGACTGGCGGTGACGTGCGCCCGGCGGTACTCGGGCATGAAGCCCCGCGAGCCACGAACGCCGATGCGCTGGCCGACGAACTCCTGCAAATTCACGTCCGTCGAGGCGGTGACAAACGTGACGACGTCGCCATGGTCGTCGATCAGCGCGAATTGCGGAGCGCCCTGGCGGCGGGAGACCACGGGCTTCAGCGTGCCCACGGCGTCGTAGAGAGCTTCCGTCGCCGACGGCGTGGGCCCGCCGGGCGTTGGGGTGATGCCGTTGTCGACGCCCAAGTCCCGGCGAACGCGGGCCAGGACCTCGGCCGCATCGCTCGTCACCAGTCCGTCGCTAGACTCGGCGCCTACGCCTTGCAGCGCGGGCGGCGCGATGGAAGCCAACTGCCTGCTTGCGGGCAGCGTGCGGTAGCGTGACTGCACGGTCTCGAACGTAGCGATCCGGTCGAGCAAGTCCCGCAGTTGCTCGCGCACTTCGGGCGATGGTTCCTGCGCGAGAAGCGCGGCCGTCTCTTCGCGGAGCCCGACGAACTGCCAACCCGTCGGCTGCCCGACGACAATTTGCGAAAGCCGAAGCTGCATCTCCGCGACGCGCGGGTCCAACGGGCCGCGGGCCGTGTGGCCCTCGAATCGCACGCGCGGCGGGGTGCTCAAGGGCGCGGACGCCGCGCCCTCGGCAAGCGGCGGCGCCTCAGGGGCTTGGGCCTCAGCGACCGGCGTTTGGTACTGCGCCTGTCGAACCGCGGCGGGTGAACCGGGGATAATCTCGATGCCGTCGACCCCGTTGGCGGCCAGCGATCCGCCCGGAGCGCTTGCGACGGGCGGCGCGTCGGCGGGCGCTTGCACCGGCAAAGGCGTCGGCACGGCCGCGGCGTGGTTTTGCAGATGTGCAAAAGAGTCGCCGGAATCGGCGATTTCCCCGGGCTCGGCGGCATGCTCCTCCGTGCCGCGAGCCAGTGCGTGGCTCTGCCAACCGGCGTCAGCCGCGACCGGCGCCGTCGACTCCATCGGCGGCGTGCGTGACAATCGCCGTGCGGCAATCCAGCGGAACTCGCCGGCCGGCGGTGCAATGCGAACCCAGGGATTCACGGGCGACGGCTTTTCCAACAGGGCAATCCGCTCGCCGCGTTCGAGCATCACCTGCACAGCACTGTGTTGGCCGCCCAGCGCGCTGCCCACGCGGGCGACGACTCCGCCGGCGGCCACTTCGGCCGTGCGTTCGTCGACGAGTCGCAGTTGGTGGATCGGCGCCAGGCTGAAGCTGCCTTCCGGCGGGCGGATCGCGCACCAGCCGGCGCCGTCATGCCGGTACACCTCGACGGCGTATCCCGCCGGAAGTTGACCGGTGGGATAGTGCTCGCGACCGGGGCCGCTGCGAATATAGCTGTCAGGCTCAACGACATAGGCGACGTAGGGGAACTCGCCGCCGGCCGGCGCGGCGAGGACGCCAACCGAAGGTAGCAGCAGCGCAACCGTCGCGGCGAGGACGGGCCACGAGACGAGGGCACGCGGAACGCGGACTTGCATGGCAGTCTCCTGTGCGCCGATGCGCGCCGAGTGGCGGCGCCGGCATATTCGCGCCGGCTTATAGGCGATTGGGCGGCACGCCTCAAGGCCGGCGCTGTCCGACGCCGTCTTTGCTAGCTGCCTCTCTGCGACGGTGTTAGGATTAACACCAGAGCGAGGCGACCCATGCAGATCGAACAACTCGGCCCCTACCGGATCGGCCCCAAGCTGGGCAAGGGCGGCATGGGTTCGGTCTACGAGGCGACCGACGCCAAGACCGGCCACCACGTCGCCGTCAAAGCTCTTGCCCCGCAATTGGCCGCCGCCGAGGG
Organism: Lacipirellulaceae bacterium; assembly: GCA_044867485.1. GTDB lineage: Bacteria > Planctomycetota > Planctomycetia > Pirellulales > Lacipirellulaceae > Lacipirellula. The sequence continues at coordinate 16,851 of JBIOVA010000239.1, forward strand.
GTTTCGCGAGCGGTTCGAGGCCGAGATTGAGTCGCTCAAAAAGCTTCAGCACGAGGGGATCGTCCGGCTCTACGGGTATGGCGAGGACAATGGAGTCCTATTTTACTCGATGGAGTTGGTCGACGGCCCCAGTCTGGAACAGGAGATCAACGCCGGACGGCGGTTCGATTGGAACGAGACGCTGTCGATTGCCATCCAAGTCTGCCGGGCGCTGAAGCATGCCCACGACCACGGCGTCGTCCACCGCGACATCAAGCCGGCCAACCTGCTGTTGGCCAAGGGCGATCGCGTGAAGATTGCCGATTTCGGCATTGCCCGGCTGTTTGGGGCGACGCAGCTCACCACCGCGGGCGGCATTCTGGGGACGGCCGACTACATGTCGCCGGAGCAGGTCGACGGACGGCCGGTGACGGATCGCTGCGATCAATATTCGCTAGGTTGCGTGATGTTCGCGCTCTTGGCCGGGCGGCCGCCATTCCGCGCCAAGACGATGGCCGAAATGCTCCAACTGCAGCGATTCGCGGAGCCGGAGCCGGTGCGACGCTTCGCCCCGCAGACGCCCGAGCAACTCGACCGCTTGATCACGCAACTCTTGAGCAAGGACCCCGCGGATCGGTTTCCCAACGTGCTCGTGCTCGCTCGGCACATGGAGGCGATGCAGAAAGCACTCTCACGGCCCGCCAAGCCGCCCGCTGAGAAGGACGGCCCGACCGGAGTTTTCCCTGCGACCTTGGATGCCACCGCGGCGCCGGCGACCGACGCGACGCTGGCGCAGGATTTCGAGGTCCTGCATCCCCTGGAAACGACCGATAGCGACGTGTACGAGGCGCCGACGCTCGCCGACGAAGGGCAACTGTCGCCCGAAGGCCCGGTTGCGCCGGCGGCAGCGAATCTCAAGGCGCCGCCGCCCCCCACGCCGGCGCCGAAGCGTGAAAACCGCTTCACGACGGTCGACGAAGACGCCGCGTGGGCCCAGCGCGAACGGGCCGAACGATGGGTCATCGGCCTCCAGCTCGCCGGACTTGCACTGGCGTTAGGAGCGATTGGCTGGGTCGGTTGGAAGTGGACGCGGCCCGCGTCGGCAGACGCGCTCTACGCCACGATGGTCGAGTCGCTCGAAGCGAACGAGGGCGATCCGCTGGCCATCGAGGACGAAGTCGAGGAGTTTCTCGAAAGATTCCCCGATGACGAACGCGTCGCGGCCATCCGAGTCCACGCCGACGAGCTCGAGTTGCGACGCCTGGAGCGAAAATTGCGGGCCCGCTCCCGACTCTCGCCCAACAACAAGGTGCACCCGGCGGAACAAGTGTATTCCGACGCAGTGGCATTGAGAGACGCCGATCCCGCGCGTGCGGCCCGGATGCTCGAGGATCTGCTCGCGCTTTACGCGGACGCGAAAGAAGGCGATGCGGCTCAGCCGTACGTCGTCCTCGCCCGGCGGCAGTTAGAGAAGCTGCAGGAGTCGCTTGGCCGTCAGGCCGATGAGCAACTTCCGCAGCTTGTCGAGCGACTGCACGCAGCCCAACGATGGGAACCGATGAACGCGCACCGGGCGGCGGCGATGTACCAGGCGATTGTCAATTTGTACGCGGACCAGCCGTGGGCGGCGTCGGTCGTCGACGAAGCGCGCGACCGGCTAAAGGTCCTCACGAACCATTCGGAGTAAGCCATGGATGGGGCAATGCCCTGCCGCGAGCGCAGCGCCGCGGCGTTTGCGCGCGCTCTGCAATTGATGCCTGGCGGGGTGAACAGCCCGGCGCGGGCGTTTGGCGCCGTGGGCGGTTCGCCGGCGTTTATCGATCGCGCCCAGGGCGCCTACCTAGTCGACGTGGATGGGAACCGGTACGTCGACTACGTCGGTTCGTGGGGCCCGATGATTCTCGGGCATCGGCCGCCGGACGTGGTGGCTGCCATTGAGAAGGCCCTCTCCCGTGGCACGAGCTTTGGGGCGCCGACGGAGGCGGAGAGCGAGCTGGCCGAGCGGATCATCGACGCCGTTCCGTCCGTCGAGAAAGTGCGCCTCGTGAACTCGGGGACCGAGGCGACGATGAGCGCCATTCGACTGGCGCGCGGCTACACGGGTCGCGATGTGCTGGTGAAGTTTGCCGGAAACTACCACGGGCACGTCGACAGCCTGCTGGTTGCGGCCGGTAGCTCGGCGGCGACGCTCGGCGTGCCGAACTCTCCTGGCGTCACGCCCGGAGCGTCGCGCGACACGCTGGTGCTTGAATACAACGACGCAGCCGCGCTCGACGAGGCATTTGCCAATCGCGGCGACGAAATCGCGGCGGTCATCCTGGAGCCGGTTGTGGGGAACATGGGCGTCGTGCGTCCGACCGGCGAATTTGTGTTGGCGCTCAATCGACTTACGAACAGACACGGCGCGATTTTGATTTGCGACGAAGTGATGACCGGGTTTCGCGTCGCGCTGGCGGGAGCGCAGTCCGTGGTGGGGCTCACGCCCGACCTGACGACGCTCGGCAAGATCGTCGGCGGCGGACTGCCCGTGGGAGCCTACGGCGGGCGGCGCGAGATCATGGACCACGTGCTGCCGGCTGGAAAAGTGTTTCAGGCCGGCACGCTGAGCGGCAATCCGCTGGCGACCGCGGCGGGATGCGCGATGCTGCGGTTGCTCAAGGACGATCCGCCCTACGAAAAACTGGAACGACTGAGTGCTCGCCTCGAGGTTGGACTGCGCCGCGCGGCGGACGCGGCGCGAATCGCCCACACGGTGACCCGCGTCGGCAGTATGATGACGCTGTTTTTCCACCCGGGGCCGGTTGCGAATTGGCGCGAAGCGAGCAAGAGTGACACGGCGCAGTTTGCCCGCTATTTCTGGGGACTCATGGATCGCGGCGTCTATATGCCGTGCAGTCAATACGAGGCGCTCTTCGTGTCGGCGGCCCACACGGAGGCGGACATCGACGCTACGATCGCAGCGGCGGAGGCGGCGCTTGCGCAGCTCACTTAACCCCTGGTCACGTTTGCTGAAGAGGCGACCGGGGGCTAAATGTTGGCTTTTTCTTCGGCGGCGCTCTTGCGGAAGTAGCGTGGGGTGAGCGTCAGCGGATTAACGGCCGCGCCCTCGTGCATAAGCGCGATGCCCAGTCGCGCGGCGGACACGGCCGTTGGCGACCAATCGGTCGGTTCGACGGCCGTCACGCCGTTTGGCAAACGATCGATGAGGTTTGCGAGTGGCGGGCCGGCGACCACGTCGCCCGGCGACAATTGCGCCAGCCAGGCGTCGACGCCCAAAATCTCCGTTGCCGGGTCCGCCTGTTGCGCGATCGGCTGACTAGGGTCAAACCGCGCCACGAACAACTCTTGACGCTGGGCGTCGAGCACTGTCCAAAGCCGGTGCGGTCCCGCGTCGATTCCGGCCGCGATGGTCGCCAGCGTATGAACGCCAACCAAACGGGCGGCCGTCGCGTAAGCCAACGTCTTGGCGGCGACGACGCCGATGCGCAGCCCAGTGAACGAGCCTGGTCCGGTCGTTGTCGCAATCAACTCGAGGGTGGCCGGCGGCCAGGCTTGATCGCGGAGCAGCTCGTCGACGACGGGGAGCAGCGTGCGCGCCGTGCGCTGGCCCGCCGGCAGGCGTCGCTCCTGCAAGACCGTCGCGTCGCGGCCAATCGCTTCAACGAGCGCGACCGACCCGAGTCGACCACTGGTTTCGAGTGCCAAGACGCGCACGGAACTTCTCCTAGACGCCGCGGGCGGCGGCTGTCGCTGGAAATCGTCGTTGCCCGCGTCCGGCGGACTGGCCGCTTCTGCCACGAACGAGTCACGCAACCGCGAACGGCAAGCCGACTATACCGAATTGACCTGCAAGGCGCCGTGAAACCGACGCCGATGTGGCCTTCGTCGCATCCTTGACCCTCCCCGGCAGCGCACTTAAACTGGCGGATTGGCAGGATTTAGGGCAAGTTGGCCCAAGCGTGCCGTCGCGGCAACGTGGCGGCGTCTGGTCATTGATCGGCCGAGCCACTCCCTTGGCCCCCGACGGGTTGCGACGACGGTGAAGCGAGCGATCATCAGCGATATTCACGGCAACCTGGAAGCCCTCGAGGCGGTCCTCGCCCACATCGAAGGGCAGGGCATCCGCGAGGTGTTTTGCCTGGGCGATGTCGTCGGTTACGGCCCGAATCCCTGCGAATGCCTCGATCTGGTGATCGAACGCTGCCAGGTCGGCCTGTTGGGCAATCACGACCAGGGCGCCATGTTCGACCCGGAGGGGTTCAACAGCGGCGCCGAGCGGGCGATCTTCTGGACCCGCGAACAGCTCGAAAAGTCCAACAGCGAACGCGACCAGGTCGATCGCCGCTGGGACTACTTGGGCACCTTGCCGCGGATTCATCGCGACGACCCGTGGCTCTACGTCCACGGATCGCCCCGCAACCCGGTCAATGAATACGTGTTTCCGGAAGACATCTACAATCAAAAGAAGATGGAAAAGCTGTTCGGGCTGATCAACAAGGGCTGTTTTCAGGGACACACGCACGTGCCGGGGGTGTTCTTGGAAAGCCTGGAATTCATCACGCCCGAGCAGGTCGAGCAAGTGTTCCCCTTTGGCCAGGAGCGGTTCATGGTCAACGTGGGTTCGGTGGGTCAGCCGCGCGACGGCGATCCGCGCTCGTGCTACATCGTTCAGAACGACGACCGCATCACGTTCCATCGCGTGGAGTACGATTGGGGCAAGACGGCCGACAAGATCTATCAGACGCCGGATTTGGACAACTTTCTCGGCGACCGCATCAAGGAAGGTCGGTAACGAGCGCCGCTGACGGCAGGGCACGCGCGCCGTGGCGCGAGCCAGGAGCTTCTTCCAGTCGTGGATGTCGCGGGATGGGCGCGGCGGGAAGCGCGCCGGCGAGCGACGCCACGCATCAGGACCGGGGCGCCCGTCCTCGACTCGGTACAGCGAAGGATAGGTAATCGTGGATCGTCGATTCTTGTTGTTTCTGGTTCTGTCGTTCTTGGCGCTCATGGCGAATACGCTGTGGAACGCCAAGCAGGCCGTTGAGCAACGCGCCAAGCAACAGGCCGCTGGACAGAACGCCGCGGCCGAGCCGCTGCAGGCGGGCGACGCCGAGGCGCCTGACGGCGATGCGGGCCCGGACGACGCCGTCGCCGCTGAAGGCGAAGCCGCTGTTGCCGACGGCGACGAGGGCGCCGCGGACGAGGCTGCGGGCGAGCCCGTCGTGCCCGCCGAGTTCGTCACGCTGGGGTCCGTCGACCCGGCGTCCGAATACCGCATGGGGGTGACGATCACCAACGTGGGCGCGGCCGTTCGCCGCGTGGAACTGTCGAGCTTGCGGTACCTCGACCTTCATGATCGCGGCGGCTACATCGGACAACTGGAGCTCGCCCAGGACGGCCCCGACGGCCTGCTCGTGAACGCGGTGGTTCCAGGCACGCCCGCCGCCGCGGCCGGCATCGAGATCGGCGACCGAATCGTGGGCGCTGGGACCCGGGAGGCCGCGCCGCTTTCCACGACGGCCGAGCTAGCCCAGGTGCTCGCGAAGGCCAGACCAAAGGGCAATCTGAAACTCGCGGTCGTCAAACGTGACGGCGGCCGCCAGATGCTCACCGTGACGCTCCGTCGCCGCCCGCTCGACGTGATCCGCCCGGAGTCGGAGAACATTCTGCTTCGCGGCGAAAAGCTGCCGGAAGGGTTCGTCGAACCGCCGTCGTTCCTGATGACGCTCGAGAAGATCGACGACATCGCGTTGAAAGCAAATGACAAGGAGCTAGCTGGCGTCGACCTCGCGTCGGCCGCCTGGCGGATCGTCGAACGGACGCCGGATTCGGCGACGTTCGAGCGGCGCCTGCCGGACAAAGGGCTGAAGGTCACCAAGCGCTTTCAACTGGCCAGGCTCAGCGACCCGGCCAAAGCGATCCCCGATGAACTAGCCTACCATCTGACGCTCGAGGTGACGATCACCCATGAGGGGCAGGGGGCGGAGGCGGCAGCGGCGGCCCGCAGCATTGCCTACCAGTTGGATGGGCCCAATGGATTGCCGGTCGAGGGCTGGTGGTATGCGACCAAGGTGGGTCGCTCCTGGAGCGCGGCGGGGATTCGCGACGTCATCGGCCGGTATTTCGACGCGGATCCGCAACAATTGGGCGCTCCGGCCATCGCGGCAGGCGACGCTGCGCCATTCGAGAGCGGTTCGATGGCGTACATGGGCGTCGACGCCCAGTACTTCGCGTCCGCGCTCATCCCGCACAAGGAAAGCCCGCAAGATGCGTGGATCGCTTCGGCTCGGGCGAGTCTCGTCGGTCCCGCGCCCGCCCTTCGTGAGCACTTCCGGTACGCCAATGTCACTTGCCGGTTGACGAGCGAGCCCGTGACGCTTGAACCCGGCGAGAAGCTGACGCACACGTACACGCTGTTCGCGGGCCCGAAGCGACCTTCGCTGCTCGCCAAATACGTCGCGGCGAACAATCCGGCGTACTCGCTTTCGGACTTCGTGTACTACGGCTGGTTCGCCGGCGTCGCGAAGGCGATGGTGGGATTATTGCACGTGTTCTACGGCCTGGTCGGCAACTACGGCCTCGCGATCCTCATGCTGACGATGCTCGTCCGCGGTTGCATGTTCCCGGTCAGCCGGGGGCAAGCCAAGAGCATGGCGAAGCTGCAGGAACTGCGTCCCGAGATGGAGCGGATTAAGGAGCGGTTCAAGGGCGACCAGCAAAAGCAAGCCCAGGCGATGCAGCAACTGTACCGCAAACACAACGTCAACCCGCTGGCCGGGTGCTTGCCGATGTTGATTCAATTGCCGGTGTTTGTTGGGCTGTGGCGTGGGTTGGCGGTCGACGTGGAACTGCGGCAGGCGCCGCTCTTTGGCGAGTCGATTCCTTGGGTTTCTAATCTGTCGGCGCCCGACATGTTCTGGAACTGGTCCGGCATCATGCCGGGCTTTATCGACCGCGGGGAAGGATTCTTCGGCCTGGGTCCGTATCTCAATCTGTTGCCGCTGGTCACCGTGGGTTTGTTTCTGTGGCAGCAGAAGATGTTCATGCCCGAGCCGGCCAACGAGCAGGCCGCGATGCAGCAGAAGATCATGAAGTACATGATGGTGCTGATGGGCATCATGTTCTACAAGGTTCCCAGCGGGTTGTGCTTGTATTCGATCGCTTCGAGTTTGTGGGGCATCGGCGAGCGAAAGCTGTTTCCCCCGCCGACTCTGGCGACGGCGGACGGCGCTGCCGCGGGGGTCGGCAAGGCGGCGCCGTTGCCAGTTGACGAGCGGCGCGCCGGTAAGAACGGCCAGGCCGGCGCCGGTCGCGGCGGGAAGAAGACGAAGCGACGGCGGTAATCGGCGGCGGAAACCGGCCATGGCTTACGACGCGCGCGACACGATTGCCGCGATCGCCACTGCAGCCGGCGGGGGGGCGCGCGGGGTGGTGCGCCTCAGCGGCCCTGGCGTCCTCGAATGCCTTGCAAAGTGTTTTGTGCCGGATGACCCGGTCGCCTGGGTTGGCATCGGTCAGCCGTGCCGACTTGCAGGCGTGCTGCACACTGGTGGAGACGGCGAAAGTGCTAGGCTTACCGTCCCCTGCCATCTGTTCCTCTGGCCGGACTCGCGTAGCTACACCCGCGAGTCGGCGGCCGAGATTCACGCCATCGGGTCGCCGCCGGTGCTGGCCGCGGCGCTCGACGAACTGTGCCGGCACGGCGCACGGCCCGCGGAACCGGGTGAATTTACGCTGCGCGCATTCCTGGCGGGGCGCGTTGACCTGACCCAGGCCGAGGCGGTGCTCGGCGTCGTCGACGCTCGGACGCGCGACGATCTCGACGGGGCGCTCGACCAACTGGCCGGCGGCTTGTCGAGGCCGCTCCACCGCATTCGCGACAAGCTACTGGGCGTGCTCGCGGAGCTCGAAGCGGGACTGGACTTTGCAGACGAACCTCACGAATTCGTCGGCCGCGCGGAGCTGTTGGAACGCATCGACGAAGCGAGTCGCGTCGTTGCGGAAACACTCGACCAACTGGATGGGCGCGATCGCGGCGACGACCTGTCCCGTGTTGTGCTCACCGGCGAGCCGAACGTCGGCAAGAGCAGCCTGTTCAACGCCTTGGTCGAACGGTTCGGCCCACGCGGCGAGGTTCGTTCGCTCGTTTCCCCCACGCCTGGCGCTACGCGCGACTTTGTCGCGACGCGGCTTGACCTGTGCGGCGTCGGTTGCGAACTCGTGGACTCGGCGGGCGCGAACGCCGATGCGGCCGACTCGGTCGAACGGGCGGCTCAACGGGCCGCGGCCGACCAGCGACTCCGGGCCGACTTGCGACTGATGTGCGTCGAAGCGGGCAATGCTGCGACGATAAACGCGGCGGCTGAGCGCGCCGGCTCCGGCGACCTTGTCGTCGCGACAAAGTGCGACTTGGCGCCAGTCGGTCATTCCGCGGCGATCCCTTGCAGCAGCGTCAGCGGCGCCGGCCTGGACGACGTCGCGGAGGCGATTCGCCTTCGGATTGCCGAGCGGGCGGGCGAGGGTGGCGTCGCGGCGTCGACGGCCGCGCGATGTGCCGGCAGCCTGCGCGACGCCCAACGGGCGCTGATCGCCGCCGCAGTCCTGACGCGCGGCGGCGGCGACGAGTTGCTCGCGGCCGAGATCCGCACAGCACTGCACGCCATCGGCGAAGTCGTGGGCGCCGTGTGCGTCGACGACGTCCTGGACCGGGTGTTCAGCCAGTTCTGCATCGGCAAGTAACCGCCGCGATCCCGGCGGCGTTAAGGCTTGCCCAACCGGCGCCACATGAGCCGGGTATTGCCAACGGACTTGCCGTGCCGAAGATTACTGGACTTCAGATGATTGACTGAACGGGTGCCACTGCTGGCTTGCCCAGCAGTGTGAAGTGGGTACTCGGCGCCCACTGCTGGACGAGCCAACAGTGGCGCCCCGACCCCCGCGTTTCTAGTTGATCGCCATGCCCAAGACCATCCACCGACTGACGCACCTGGCGGGCGTTGCCGCGTTGTTGGCGGGCGTTGGGTCGCCCAGCGCTCGCGGCGAGGGGCTCGACAAAGTGGCATTGCTCGATGCGGCCCTGGCGACGATCACCCCCGAGGAGCTGCGGGAGCACGCCGGGCTATTGGCCGACGACACGCTCGAAGGCCGCGAGGCAGGCACGCGCGGCGGCAAGGCCGCGGCCCGCTACGTGGAAAGCCGGCTCAAGACGGCGGGCATCGCCCCAGCTGGCGACAACGGCGGGTACCTGCAGCGATTCAACGCCGGCTACCAGAACCTGCTCGCGACGTTCCCTGGGACTGATCCCCAGTTGAGCGGCGAGTACATCCTGGTGGGCGCCCACTACGACCACGTCGGCTACGGCACGTGGAGGAACAGCAACGGGCCCACGGGTTACATTCACAATGGCGCCGACGACAACGCCAGTGGCGTCGCCACGCTTCTGGAGCTGGTTGACGCCCTGAAGCGAACGCACTGGCAACCGCGACGGTCGATCCTCGTCGCGTTCTGGGACGGCGAAGAGATCAACCTGCTGGGCTCGCGCCACTGGGTCAAACAGCCGACCGTGCCGCTGGAGTCGGTCAAGCTCGCCATCAACGTCGACATGCTGGGCCGCATGCGCCACGGGCGCCTCGAGGTGGGCGGGGCCCGCACCGCGCCGGGATTGCGAAAGTTGCTCAGTTCGACGCGGCTGCCGGAGGCGATGTGGCTCGACTTCTCTTGGGAGTACAAGGAAAACAGCGATCACTGGCCGTTGTTCATGGCGGGCGTGCCGTCGCTGATCCTGCACACGGGACTACACGACGACTACCACACGCCGCGCGACGATGTGGAGAAACTCAACATCTCGGGCATTAGGCAGTCGTCCGCGTACCTGCTGGAGTCGGTCTGCCGGCTGGCTGATGCGGAGGAGCTGCCGTCGTTCCGCGCGGCGTCGCGGTCAGAGAATCCGTCGGTGCAACGGGTGCGGGAGGCGCCGTTGGCGCCCGCGCCGCCGCGGCTGGGGCTCACGTGGAAGTGGACGGCGGAGACTGCGGACGGGCCCGCGTTGCACGTCGCGACCGTCACCGTGGGCTCCGCGGCCGACCGTGCGGGACTTCGCGCGGGCGATCGGATCGCGGCGATCGACGGCTTGCCGGTTGCTCACGAGTTGCAATTGGCGGCCGCGGTGCTGCAAGCCCAGCAGGAGCTGACGCTGGAGATCGTGCGCGGCAGTGAGCCGGCCGCGCCGATTGTCGTGACGCTCGACGGGTCGCCCTCGCAACTGGGCCTCTCGTGGCGTGAGAACGACGCCGAGCCGGGCGCTGTGTTCGTCACGCGGGTGATCCCCCACTCGCCGGCCGCGCGGGCCGGGATCAGGGTTCACGACCGGATCTACGCGCTGGACGGCGAACCGTTCGCCAGCGGCGAGGCTCTTCTCTCCCGCGTCCTCGAATTGCTGGCGGCCGAGCCGGCGGGCTTGCAATTCGAGGTCGAGACCGCGGGACGCGTTCGCACCGTGGCGGTCGACTTGCGGCTGCCAACCGAGGCGGACGGCGATGCGTCGTTGTGAGGGTAAGGCTGGAGACTGTAGGCTGGAGGCTGTAGGTCCGGAACGGATTGGTTGCGACCTAAGACTGCCCACCGTCCGCTGCCTACTGCCCACTCTCGCGGCGCCGGACTATACTTGGGCGTGTTGGTGGCATTGACGCCCAACGTCATTCTTGGGGACGTGGCGAAATTGGCAGACGCGCTGGATTTAGGTTCCAGTTCCTTCGGGAGTGCAGGTTCGATTCCTGTCGTCCCCATGCCCAGGAATGGGGAAGGCGGAATGGGGAATGGGGAGCGTAGGCTTGAGCCTTCCCCATTCCACATTCGCCATTCCCCATTGGCATCGAGCCTGTAGCTCAGTCGGTAGAGCAACGGACTTTTAATCCGTAGGTCGTGGGTTCGAGTCCCGCCAGGCTCATTTCCTTTCTCGCAGGGCGGCGTCCAGGAGCGCCGGCGTTGGCAGCGTGTTTCTTACGAGCCGACGCCCCTGGAAGCCTGTCCCACGTGGATGCCTTGGCCTACTGCTGGGGGACTTCGACGATGTCCTTGGCCGTGCCGGCCACTAAGCCCACAAGCTCGTCGATTTCGGCCTGCGGCACGTCGTACTTCTTTAGCGCGGCGATCAAATGACCCGCCGCGGCGTTGAACTCGTCCGCGGTGATCATCATGCCGGCGTGGGAGTTCTTCATGTCGCGGCCGGTGTACTTCAGCGATCCGCCGGTGACCGAGCTGACGAACTCGACGACGAGCTGTTCGACGCGCTTCACGCGCTCCGGCGTGAGCGGGTAGTTGCCGTTGCGGTCGATGTTCGCCTTCTTGTCGGCGGCAGCCGTGCGGAGGAACTCCTGCGTGACGGCCCGCACGCCGGCCTCGCCGCCGAGGCGGTCCCACAGCGGTTTTGCGTCGGGTTTCGCCGCGTCGGGTTTCATCGCCGTCGGGGCGCACTGCTTGACGATTTCGTCGAGCGCCGCGCGGACGGCGAACGCCTTGTCGCCAGCGGCGCCGGAGCCCTGGGCGGCTTCCAGCTTGGCGTCGATCATCGAAGCCAACTCGGGCCGGTGCTCCAGCATTCCGCGCAGGGCGATCAGCGACCCCTGGTACAAGCGGAAGCAGCCTTCGCGATTGCCGCCGTTGAACATGGGAACGCCGAGGCGAATCACGTCGCCGGCGGCCTGGTGGGCGTGCATGTCAAGCTGGCCGGCGCCCGGCATGGCGGCGGCGTGACCGGGAGCAGCGGCAAGCAGGGCAACCAGGGCCATCGTGAGTCGAGCAAGCATCGTGGTCTCCAAGTGAGGGATGGGCGTGTCTGCGCGGGGCGAACCCGTCGTGGAGAACTACGGACGGCGGCCGCGGCCGGATGGGAGGCGGCGAGCGCCCATAGATGCTCACAATGCGTGTTAGGGGTGGGGGCCGATTTTCCCGAGGTTTTCTCCATAGATGATCAAAAGTCGGCGCGACTTTTGATCATCTTTGGAGGTGCGGTGGTCCGTACGCCTGCCGGGGGGATCGGTCCGAAAACCGTAGAGAGCCGCGCTAAGCCGCAAGCGGCGGGACGGAGCGGGAGTCGGGGCGACGCGCTGCTAGTTCGACTTGAGGTCGAAGCGGGCGGATGTGCCGGTACGAGAGGAGGGGTCGATTTCGGCGCCGAGCTCAGTGGCGGTGTTGTAGCGGGGCGGAATGGTCGACTGCGCGTGGGTGATTTCGACGCGATAGAGACCTGGATGCACGAGGGGAGCGCCCTTCAGTTTGTCCGGCAAATGCTCGTCGCCGATCGTCGGCCGAACAATTCCTTGATCGTCGGTGACGCCCTCCGCGGGTACAAGCGAATCAGCCAGCCACTCGACAGGCGTCAATTTCAACGTGGCTCCGCCTAACGGACGACCGGCAAGAATCACCGTGCAATCGAAGTTCGTGAGCGCGCTTCCTGACCCGAAGAGCGCCGCCAGGCGTTTCTGTAGTTCGTCGACGGACACCGCGCCGTCGGAGTTGGCGTCCACGCTGGCGAGCGACTGGAGCAGCGGGGGGCAGGCGGCGAGTTCAGCAGCGTCGACGGCGCCATCGCCACTCTTGTCAAGGCTTTGGATTGCGCGCGCCGCCGCCGACACCGGATCAACGTCGGCCCCGACGACCTTCGATGGCCGCTTCGAACATCCCATAAGATGCGAAAGCGCAACGAAGCCGCAGACGACAATCGCACAAGTGCGGAAGAGCCGCCGGTGTTTTGATGGCTGCATTGAAACTAGAGTGAACTGTTGAAATCTATGTCGCGGCACGACGGACGATGGGTGCGCTGACGCGTCAATCGCAATTACGACGCACGAGCCAAGGGTTCACGGGGGGGCACCAAACGGGCGACCTGCGTCAGTGCGGTTCGCGTTTCCGCGATGGACAAACTGGTCGATTTCATACGTCTGGAAATCGACATGTCCGTCGCACCACGAAACAAACCAGCCGGTGGCATGGGCGCTTCCGAAGCGATTTTGGTACTGCAGTCCTGGCGTGTCCACGAGCGGCGGATCAAAAGCACAGCGAAAATTGTCGTTGTTGAACCCCGTGCACCAAGTTTCGTTGTCGCCTGAATCTTGCCCCGTCTCGTAGTTGACCGGGTTCATGTACTTCTCACCGATGAGATAGGTCGTTGACGTGCCGTCGGTGATATGCTCAATTCCCACCTCGCTCCGTGAGAAGCTGATGCCGGAGAGAAAATTCGGGTTGAGGACTTCATTCGTCGAGTTGGCAATAAACGATCCTTGCGGGGTCCATTGCCACGCGTAAGTTGCTGCCGCGGCGTGGTTCGTCGGCGTTCCCATTCCGTTGGGGCCCGAGCCATTGTTGGTTCCTTCCGTCAGATTTCGGTCGCCGCAGTTGATTGCGTAATCACTGCGTCCGGCAACGGGCGATCCCGTAGCCCGTAGGCAATTGTTGGCGTAGTAGGTTCCGTCCACAGGCTTCGGGTACACGTTCTGGATTCTGCGCGACGGGCAGCGAATCAAGTCCAATGGCGACTGAACGACGCTAAGGGTCCCCGTCCGTTGTGCGACGGTGATGTTTTCGCGATCGCCATCGCTGGCCAGTGCATGAAGGTTGTCCTGCTCCACAAACGGCAACAGGTTGAACACCCAGCCGCCGGGCTGATCTCTGCCGTTGCCGCGGTCGGCGTCCCCCACCCAGAACCATCCCCATCCGCCCGTAGGGAATGATTTAGCTGAATCGTGATAGTTCTGCGCCCCAATTGCGAGCTGCCGGAGATTGCTGGAGCACTGCGAACGCCGCGCCGCTTCTCGCGCCGCCTGAATGGCGGGCAACAGCAGGGCCACCAGGACGCCGATGATGGCGATGACGACCAGGAGCTCGACGAGGGTGAAGGCGCGAGGCGCGAGGCGCGAGGCGCGAGGCGCGAGGAGTTTTGAGGGATGCCTAGAGGTTCGATCCATGAGTTTCGGCCTGGAGTGCTGGGAGGAGACGAGAAAAGAAAGAGTCTCAGGGCGACGTCGGCCCCTGATCTATTTTTTCCGAGATTTCGACGGATGTCACGAGGGGTTGGGTTGGCTTGCTCAATTGCTGCCGCAAAAAGTCTCACCATAGAGTGCACAGAGGTCACAGAGAAAGGAAGTCAGGAAGGCATCCGTTGGGGAACGAAGGCGACGGACTCCGCTGTCTTCCTCTGTGATCCTGTCTTCCTCTGTGATCTCGGTGTCCTCTGTGGTTCAATCCCCTCCGAGCCTTGCGGCACGGGCGCCAGGGGTTTCCATCACCGCAATCCTTCTCAAGTAGTCTCCACAAACGGGCGTCCGGGTGTCGCTCGATTCGGAGAAACTCAAGGCGCCTCGTTGCCAGTTTCTCCAGAAACTGGCCTACGTGGGCGAGTCTCTGGTGAGACTCGGATGCCCGTTTCGGAGAAACGGGCGTACACGGCTGCCAAATACATAGCTGCCAAAATGGCGGGCCGTTCACCCAAAGATTATGCGCGCGCCTCACCTAATACGCCACGAAAGGCCCAAATCTTACGGGGTTTTTCGGAACTTTGCGGACGCTCCGCCGCGTTGGCACACCCGTTGCGTTGGAGGTCGCACACATCATGGTCCGCCTGCCAAATTTGGCGACGGCGCCCCACTTCTGACGGGGGGCGGATCGGTTTATAAACAGTTGCCTGATTGAAGGTTACAGAGCTGGCCACTGTCATTCTGAGGTCCGCCGAAGAATCCGGCTCGCGCACAGGCGTTGATTGGCCTGTTGGAGATGCCGGCTAGACCCTTCGACTGACCTCAGGGTGACCGATGGCGATCGCCCACAGAGCTCATTCTAGGAGAAATCGATGGCTGCTAAGCAGATGGTGTTTGAGGACGAAGCCCGTAAGCCGTTGGCTGCCGGGGTCGAGAAGCTGGCCCGGGCCGTTCGCAGCACGCTGGGGCCGCGGGGCCGCAACGCGGTGCTCGACAAGGGGTGGGGCTCGCCGAAGATCACTAAAGACGGCGTGACCGTGGCCGAGGATATCGAGCTGGAGGACCCCTACGAGAACCTGGGCGCCCAGCTCGTCAAGGAAGCCGCCAGCAAGACCAACGACGTGGCCGGCGACGGCACGACGACGGCGACCGTGCTGGCCGAGGGCATCTTCCGCGAGGGGATGAAGATGCTGGCCGCGGGGGCCGATGCGATGGCCCTCAGCCGCGGCGTGCAGAAGGCCGTCACCGCGATCACGGCGGCGATCGAAAAGATGGCCGAGCCGATCGACGTGAAGGACAAGAAGCAGCTCCAGCAGATCGCGACGATTGCCGGGAACAACGATCCGACGATTGGCGCCGTGCTGGCCGACGCGTTTGCGAAGGTCGGCAAGGACGGCGTGATCACGGTCGAGGAAGGCCGCGGGAACGAGACGACCGTCGAGGTCGTCGAGGGGATGCAGTTCGACCGCGGGTATCTCTCGCCCCACTTCGTGAACAACGAAGAGGACATGACCTGCGAGCTCGAGAACTGCGCGGTCATGGTTTACGAGGAGAAGATTTCCAGCGCCAAGAGCCTGGTGCCGATTCTCGAGGCCGTGTCGAAGGCCGGGCGGCCGCTGCTCATCATCGCCGAGGACATCGAGGGCGAGGCGCTGGCGACGCTCGTGGTCAATAAGCTGCGCGGCATCGTGCAGGTGTGTGCGGTGAAGGCGCCGGGCTACGGCGACCGCCGCAAGGCGATGTTGGGCGACATCGCGGTGCTCACTGGCGGCACGGCGATCTTCAAGGACCTGGGGATCAAGCTCGACGGCGTGCAGCTCAGCGACCTCGGCAAGTGCCGGAAAGTCGAGATTTCCAGCGACAACACGACGATGATCGCCGGCGGCGGAAAGAAGGAAGCGATCTCCGGCCGGGCCGACCAGATTCGCCGCGAGATTGAAACGACCGACAGTGACTACGACAAGGAGAAGCTGCAGGAGCGGCTGGCGAAGCTGGCCGGCGGCGTCGCGGAGATCAAGGTCGGGGCGATTACCGAGACGGAGATGAAGGAGCGGAAGGCGCTCCTCGAAGACGCGCGTGCCGCGACGCAGGCGGCCCTGGCCGAGGGCGTGGTGCCCGGCGGCGGCGTGGCGCTGCTGCGGGCCGAAAAGTCGCTCGACAAGCTGGGCCTCGAAGGCGACGAGAAGCTGGGGGCCCAGATCGTCCGGAAGGTGCTCGACTACCCGATGCGATACATCGCCGAGAATGCGGGCGTCGACGGGGCGGTGGTCGTCAACCGCGTTCGCCAGATGAAAGGCAAGAACGACGGCTACAATGCGGACAAGGACGAGTACAGCGACATGATCGCCGCGGGGATCATCGATCCGGCGAAGGTCGTGCGCACCGCGCTGCAGAACGCGGCGAGCGTCGCGGCGCTGCTGCTCACGACCGACTCACTGGTGACGGAAATCCCGAAGACCGAAGAGGAGCCCGCCGGCGGCCATCACCATGACCACGGCATGGGTGGCATGGGCGGAATGGGCGGCGGCATGGGCATGGGCGGGATGATGTAGCGGTGGAGGGCTGTCGGCTCTCGGCTTTCGGCTATCAGCCAGAAGGTCCGAAGTTTGGCCGACAGCCGATGGCTGACAGCCGATAGCCCGGCCCCTCAATCAACGATTCATCAACCAAACACGTTCGAATACCAGGAGACTGTTCACATGGCCAAAGTCAAGCTTCGTCCGTTGGATGATCGGGTGGTGGTGCTGCCGTTGGATGCCGAGGAGGTGACTTCCGGCGGGATCGTGCTGCCGGATGCGGCGCGCGAGAAGCCGCAGCGCGGGAAGGTGATCGCCGTGGGCGCCGGCAAGCTGCTCGACAGCGGGAAACGCGGCGAGCTGTCGGTGGCCGTCGGCGACGAAGTGATCTTCGGCAAGTACGGCGGGAGCGAGGTCGAAGTCAACGACGTCGATTACAAGATTCTTCGCGAGAGCGACATTCTGGCGAAGGTGGTCGGCTAACGCCAATTCCAAGACTTAACCACAGAGGGCACAGAGAGCACAGAGAAGAGCAGGTGAGATGATAAGACCTATTTTCTAATCTTGCTCTTCCCCGTTCCTGCTCTGAGTCCTCTGTGCACTCTGTGGTTAACGGATTGGATTGTCTTGTGACCTTGATAGCCGATTGAGTCAATCACGCATCAACAGCTACTAGTAATAAGGAATTCTTTCCGTGCCTAAGCAACTCATGTTTGACGACGCGGCGCGAGCCAAGCTGCTCAAGGGCGTCGACAAGCTGGCTGACGCGGTGGCCATTACCATGGGCCCCACCGGCCGCAATGTGATCATCAACAAGTCGTTCGGCGGGCCCACCGTCACCAAAGATGGCGTGACCGTGAGCAAGGAAATCGAGCTGGAAGACCCGTTCGAGAACATGGGCGCCAAGCTCGTGCACGAAGTGGCGGACAAGACCTCGTCGCTGGCCGGCGACGGGACGACGACCGCCACCGTGCTGGCCCGGGCGATCCTCCGCGAGGGGGCCCGCAACATCGTGGCCGGCTCGAACCCCATGTCCGTGCAGCGGGGCATTCGCAAGGCGGTCGACGCGGCGGTCGAAAAGCTCGACGCGATGAGCAAGAAGGTGTCGAGCAAGGAGCAGATCGCCCAGGTCGGCGCCATCAGCGCGAACAACGATCGCGTCATCGGCGACCTGCTCGCCGACGCGATGGAAAAGGTCGGCAAGGACGGCGTGATCACCGTCGAAGAGGGCAAGAGCACCGACACGACGCTCGAGTTCGTCGAGGGCATGCAGTTCGACAAGGGTTATCTCTCGCCATATTTCATCAACCAGACGGCCGACATGGAGTGCGTGCTCAACGACGCCTACATTCTCATCCACGAGAAGAAGGTGGCGAACCTGCGCGAGCTGTTGCCCGTGCTGGAAGCCGTGAGCCAGAAGGGCAAGCCGCTGCTGATCATCGCCGAGGACGTCGAGGGCGAGGCCCTGGCGGCGTTGGTGGTCAACAAGCTGCGCGGCGTGCTCAACGTGTGCGCCGTGAAGGCCCCGGGCTTTGGCGATCGCCGCAAGGCGATGCTGGGCGACGTCGCGGCGCTGACCGGCGGCGAGATGATCAGCGAGGATCTGGGGATCAAGCTGGAGAACGTCGGGCTCGACAAGATGGGCCGGGCCAAGAAGATCACCGTCACGAAGGACGAGACGACGATCGTCCAGGGCGGCGGCGATAAGGGCGCCGTGACCAAGCGGATCGAGCAGATTCGCAAGGGCATCGACGCGACGACCAGCGACTACGACCGCGAGAAGCTCCAGGAACGGCTGGCGAAGCTGACCGGCGGCGTGGCGATCATTTCGGTGGGCGCCAACAGCGAAGCCGACATGAAGCAGAAGAAGGCCCGCGTCGAGGACGCGCTGCACGCCACGCGGGCGGCCGTCGAGGAGGGCATTCTGCCCGGCGGCGGCGTGGCCCTGCTGCGGTGCAAGGAGGCGGTTGAGGCCGTTCGCTCGGGCGCCAAGGGCGACGAGAAGATCGGCGTCGACATCGTGGCCGGCGTGCTCGATGCTCCGCTGCGGCAGATTGCCGACAACGGCGGAGTGGACGGCAGCGTGGTGGCCGACGAGGTGAGCCAGAAGGGCGCCAACACCGGCTACGACGCCAACACGGGCGAGTATGTCGACATGTTCAAGGCGGGGATCATCGACCCGACCAAGGTGGTGAAGACCGCGCTGTCGAACGCCGCGAGCATTGCCGGGCTGATCCTGACGACCGAGGCTCTGGTGACGAGCTTCGATTCGAAGGACCAGGACAAGCGGGCCGTGGTCGGCAGCATTCGGTAACCCATTTAGCCCCCGGTCAGTGACCGGGGGCTAAGTGAAATTCCTTCACGTCGAACCCGCCGCGCTCGCGCGCCGGCGTTCTTCTAAGTCCGAAGCAATCTCCAGCGTCATCCGCTTGTTGATCCCGTAAATCG
>JBIOVA010000240.1:0-23714 GCA_044867485.1 Lacipirellulaceae bacterium
GCCGATCCAGAAGAGCCGCCTTACAATGAGCCGATGTCGAGCGAAAATGACGTAAGAACTGCCCTATTCAGGCATGCGCCCGCAGGTAATGCATCGGCGCATGCGCACGCCAAGGTGGCTGGCTACATCCTTACAGAGATTGGTCAATCAACGCCCGTTCCGTTTGCTTCCATAGAGGCCGTCGAGATCGCCACAGCAAGCCAGAGTCTTGGAGGCGCGGTGGCGAGAACTGGCAACACGGCTGGATTCACCGGAAGCTACGTTTATGATGACGGCGCTTCGACATCGCCCAAGCAATTTTATGGCGCCATCTACATTCCGGCGATTGCTTTTGCTTCAGCTACCGGAACGATCTCCGATGTGGGCTCCTCGCAAACCCCATTTGCATCGATAGGCGTTGGGAGTGCATCTCTCTCCGTAAGCATTCTCGGCACTGGTCTCGATGAGGCGACAGGTGAATACACATATAGAGTCACAGTAGATGCCCCTGGGCAAGACCTTTACGAGTTTGAAGCGATCGGCGGTGTCAACATTTACGTCAATTTCATCGCGCCGATTGAGGAAGGCGATGAGCTTGCGTTCGTCGCGAGCGTTGGAAATTCCAGCGGCTCAAGTCAAGCCCAAGCGCAGAATGTGGATGAAGGCAGTTCACTCGCTCAGTACACGTTTTTGCAGTCTGTTACCGTCTACGGCTTCGCGTTTGAAGCGGGCGATCCGCCACCGCTGCCGCCAATATGGGATGGAGGTGAAGAAGACGACGACCCAAATATATTCCACTACGATTCAGTCCCGGGCGATCTCAACGGCGACGGCCAGGTCAACGACGCTGATACCGAAGACTGGAAGGAAATCCTTGACGCCGCGAACGAGAACTCTGTCCCGCCGCTCATTGTCACGACCGAAGAAGACGTCGACGACGGCGACTACAGCTTCCACGATCTGAGTCTCCGCGAAGCGCTGACTTTGGCCGGCACTTCCAGCTATCCTGGCGCCGACACAATCGTCTTCGCCAAATGGGTAGAAAACATCGACCTCAGCGGCTCCAACCTCATCCTCAGCAGCGGGATTTCTGGCATCACAATTGTCGGTCCGGGATCGGACAAACTGACGATCGACGCCCAAGGCGGCAGTCGGGTCTTCAACGTTATCGCGGGCGTGGAAGCCACGATTCGCGGCCTCACGATCACCGGCGGCGACGATTACGACGGCGGCGGCATTTTCAACAGCGGCGATCTCACACTCCAAAACGTCGCCGTCGTCGGCAACAAAGCTGACAACGTCGGCGGCGGCATCGAAACGCGCTCCCAAACAAGCTCCCCGGCCTCGCTCCACGTCATCGACAGCACGATCGCCTTCAACCAGGCGAACTACGGCGCCGGCATCGACGCCATCGGCGCCGGCTCCAACACCGTCGTCATCGAAGGCACGACGATCAACAACAATGAGCATCTTGCGGGGGCATCGTTCTCCACCGGAGCCGGCGTCCGCTTTTCCGGCAGCTCCACCGGGTCTCTGTCCATTAGCAACTCCACGATTTCGTCGAACGTCGCCCTCAACAGCGGCGCTGGCGTGCGACTCCTCGACAACGCGGCGCCAGTGGCGATCGTCAGTACCACGATCGCCAACAACGTCTCCGCCACAGGGGCCGGAGCATATCTCTCCAACGTGGGCACAACCGTCACGCTCCACAACACGATTCTCGCCGAAAACAAAACCTCTGGCGGCGCGGACGCTGACGTCGTCGGCTCCTTCAACACGTCGAGCAACTACAACCTGCTCGGTCGCGGCGGCCACGGCGGCCTTAGCGGCGTCGGCATGAACATCGTCTTGGGGAGCGGACAGTACGCCCTGCTCGCGCCGCTGGGCGACTACGGCGGGCCGACTAGAACGCACGCCCTCTTGGAGAACAGCCCGGCGCTCGACAAGGGCAAGAACACGCTCGTCGCCGCAGTGGACCAGCGCGGCGGCGTCCGGCCCTACAACTTTCCAAACATTGCCAATGCGACGGGCGGCGACGGCTCCGACATTGGCTCCTTCGAGGCCGGCGAGTTCACGACGCTCGCCGTGCGAATCGACGACGACCGGCTGAACACGACGATCGACCCGGATGATTTGAGCCTTCGCGAAGCACTGGCGCATGCCGCGACGCTGGCCGGCTTCGAGACAGTCGAGTTCGACGCCAGTCTGTACGCCACGGCGCCGGCGGAGATTACGCTCACCTATGACGGCCCCGACGGCGGCAGTGTGCCAGACTCGCTTACATTTCCCCGCAACGTCAGCATCCAGGGTCCCGGCGCCAACTTGCTAACCATCATTGGCTCGGGACAGAACTCCGTCTTTCAAGCAACGACTGGAATCGCCAGTGACACCCAAAGCGTCGCAAGCCTCACGATCAAAGGCGGCGGGGGCGCCAACGGAGGGGCGATTGCACACTTAGGCTCACAGCTAACTATTCGCGCAGCCCGGATCATCGACAACGAGGTGACCGGCCAGGGCGGCGGCGTGTATAGCACCGGCGGCGTCGTGCGCATCTACGATTCGGAGTTTTCCGGGAACGTCGCCTCAGGAACCTATCCCAGCGGCGGCGGCGCCCTGGCGCTCTACCAAACGACGGGCGGCTACGGCCTGGAGATCGTCAACAGCACCATCTCGGACAACGAGGCGCCCAATGGGGCGGGCGGCGGCCTGCTGGTCGACGTCTATGACGGCGGCGAGAGCGATTGGTTGATCGTCAATAGCACGATCACCAACAACACCGCGATCACCGCCGGTGGCGTTTTCTCCAACGATGATCTCAACGACCACCCCAACTTCTTGGAGGTTCACAACTCGATCATCGTCGACAACATCAGTTCGGTTTACGCGCCGCTCAGCGACTTTGACGGGGAGTCGCTGGCCGCCGCGAGTTCCCACAACCTGCTTCGCACGGGCCAAGCACACGGGCTCTCGATCGCCAACGACAACATCCTGCTCGACAGCAGCGCCGCGTCACGGCTGGCGCCCCTCGATTTCTGGGATTTCAATGGTCACGCAACGACCACGCGCACGCATGCCCTGTACTACGACAGTTTGGCCATCGACGCCGGCGACGATGCGATCGCCGAGGCATTCGAACTTCCATTCGACCAGCGTGGTCTCAACCGCATCGAGGATGGGCCGGACTTTGGCGAAATTGCAACCGTTGACATCGGCGCGCTAGAGTTGGCAATCGCCGAAGTCTACTCGCCGTAGACGAGTGTCCCGATAGGGTTAAGCGAACGCGAGTCCTACGGTAAGTTAACAGCTTCTTCGCCGGCGGCCGACGAGAGGGCGTTCCAGACATACGGATCGATGCTGTCGTTGTAGAACCGCACCGAACCGTCGCAGTGGGACGCGTTCACGCCGCCGGAGTGCCGGCTGCGGACGCCCGTGTACATGCTCTTGTGCCCATTGTCGTTGTTCAGCATCCATTCTCTGGGAGGGGCGTTCGGCGCGTTGGCGGCTCCGCCCGCGTCGCACGAACTCGAAGACGTTGACTGAGCTGGCGGCCACACAAGCCTTGCTGCAATAAATCCAGATTCAACTTCGCCGCCGGGTTGCCCACGCCATTCATTGACGCGAGCCAGGCAGTCCGAGAGCGGAGAATTCGGCGTCTTCCAGCCGGTAAACACCTGACCTCCGAGTGCCGTCTGAGCGTCCGAGTAGGGACCTCCCCAACCCAAAGTCTCCGGCAAAACGACGCCCTCCGACATCATAAGTGTATTCGCGGTGCCGTCGGTAATCCTCTTCAATGCGCCGGGCTCTTTGGGAATGAACGGCGCTTCGCCGAACCTGCAAAAGCCCGGGGTAGTCGTTCCCGGGCAAGGCTTGTTGACGCTGAACTGACCGTAGACCGTATTGCCTGCGTTGACGACATAGTTCGTTCGCACTCGCGCCCACGTTTGCCAGAATTGATTCGGCGGGAACTCGTTCTTCTGCAAGCCAATATCCGACGGACAGGCGTGAGTGGAAATGAACGCCATGCGCGCCTCGCGATTGGCGGCGTTGCTGATGCCGAGCTTCGGATTGCCGATGTTGGTAAGGCCAACCTGCTCGATATACGGCATTAGCGGAATATACCAGCCGTGATTGTCGTACCATCCGCCTGGGCCCATGGCGGTCGTATAACCGTCAGGGCAATTTGTTGCCTCGAAATTACACCAGTGTTTGGCCATGTGCGGAAATCCGCCCTTGGCCGTCTCGTAATTGAGCATCGCGACGCCGAGCTGATGTAGATTGTTCAAGCATTGGGCGCGACGCGCCGCCTCCCGCGCCGCTTGAACCGCAGGCAGTAGCAGTGCGACCAAGACGCCGATGATCGCGATGACCACAAGCAGCTCAACGAGCGTGAATCCCAAACGCCGTTGATCGGCCCCATGATCTTTCGAAGATCTGAACATCGCTACTTGCTCCTCAAAACCCCGTGCCATTCAGATAAGACGACGCAACCCGATTCCGATGACTCGCGTCACAAGTCAAAATTTTGCTCCGCGTTGTCTCCCGTCACCTCCAAGTCAACGCCGGAAACGGACTTCTCCGGCACCAGGCTCTCGACCGCCTGGGCCGTTTGGCCGCGATCCGTTGTATACGTCGGACCGCTGGCCTGAGTGATGCTGAAGCTCACCTTCACCGCCCCTTGGGGAACCGCGGGGCAGTCAAACTTGCTATTCACAATCGTTGCGCTCGCGGCTGGCGCCTGACCCTTCCCCGTGGGTATGAACGATATATGTCCCGTCGCATCCGACGGGACAGGCTGCCCGCCAATCGTCACCGTCCCCTGTAAGTGGGCCGTGTTTCCTCCGCCTCCGCCGCAGCCGAGCGTCGCGGCCGCGAGCACGGCGCTCGCCATCGCCCAGCGCAATCGCGGTGTTGTCGTCACCCTTGGTCTATGTCGCCCAGCGAAGAATTCGTTCACGGATTCGCCATCGTATTTCGTGGGGCAAGGATGAGCCCGGCGAACCACGACGGCCGCGCCGCCTCAGGCTCCCGCGCCCCACAAGAAAAGTCGTCCTGGGAAAAGTGCCGCCCCAAGCATCGCGCCAACGAGCAAATGATGCTTCGAGCGGCTCCTGCGCACGGCGGGCGCCCCTGCTCCGCCCTTGCGCAGCTCCTTGATCCCCCAATTATCGCACCTCGCTGCGAAACCGGGTAACCGACAATTGCGGAAAAAGTTTTAGCTTCCGCGCAAGATTTGCGCGCTGCCAGAACAATGTATTCACCACAGAGTTCACAGAGGACACAGAGAAAGACCTCGGAAAGGAAGTACTGAGACAACTCTCTGTGATCTCTGTGGTAAGTCCGTTCCGGCTTGCGACGCCGTCGCGTCGACTTTAGACCATCTATGGCGCAAACCTCGGGAAAAACAGGCCTTCGACTGTGACATGACTTTTGATCATCTATGGAGCGGCTCTCGCCCCCCGCACAGGAACCTCCCCGCCGCCGCGGGGTTTCTTGACAGCATCGCCAGCGCCCGATTCCTTCTCCTCTGGAGTTCCTATGCCGCGATTCCTCCTCGCAGTCTGCGCATTGGCATTTCTCCCATCCGCCGCCTGCACAGCCGAGGACCCGGCCCCCATCTTGCTCTGGCCCGACGGCGCCCCCGGAGCCCGCTCGGGCGGCGGCGAGCCCAAGGTCCGTATCGCCGACCACGGCGAGCGCGTCGTCTCGGGCGTCCACGCCCCCACGATCACGCCCTACCTTCCCGCGGCCGACGCGGCTACAGGCTGCGCCGTCGTCATCGCCCCCGGCGGCGGGCATCGCGAAATGTGGTCGGATCACGAGGGGCACAACCTCGCCCGATTCCTGCGCGATCGCGGCGTCGCGGCGTTCGTCCTCCTCTACCGCCTGGCGAATGAGGAGGGCTCGACGTACACCGTCGACGACCACGCCCTGGTCGACATGCAGCGCGCGATCCGCACCGTGCGCGCCCGCGCCGACGAGTGGCGCGTCGACCCGCACC
Organism: Lacipirellulaceae bacterium; assembly: GCA_044867485.1. Classification (GTDB taxonomy): domain Bacteria; phylum Planctomycetota; class Planctomycetia; order Pirellulales; family Lacipirellulaceae; genus Lacipirellula. The sequence continues at coordinate 5,978 of JBIOVA010000240.1, forward strand.
GTGTCGGCGTCTTGGGCTTCTCCGCCGGCGGCGAGCTTGCGGCGCTGGCTGCGATGCGCGGCGACGCGGGTCACCCCGACGCCAGCGAGGCCGTCGACCACCAAAGCAGCCGCCCCGATTTCCAGGCCCTCATCTACCCGGGGAGGTCGAACCGCTTCACCGTCGCCGCGGACGCCCCGCCGGTGTTCATCGTCTGCGGCTACCAGGACCGCCCCGACATCAGCGTCGGCATGGCCGAGCTGTACCTCAAGTACAAGGCCGCCGACGTGCCGGCCGAGTTGCACATCTATTCCGAAGCGGGACATGGCTTCGGCGTGCGCGACTCCAATCGCGGCGCCCACGCGGATTGGCCGGAGCGGCTGACCCAATGGCTCAACGCCCGAGGCCTGCTGGCCGGCGACGACATTGCGAAGTGACCGCGGCATTTCTGTAACTCTCGATCCGCCTGCGCATCCGGCCCACAAATCCTGTGGTTCGGACTTGTTGGCGGCATTCCAGGTGACAGGTCGCATCGCCCTGCGGCGCGTCCCGTGCGGTCCTCCGCACTTTGTTGCGCCACTTTGTCGTGTGACAACCCGTGCATTCGACGTGCGCATAACGGCAAACCGGGGTATGGAGTACTCCAAATCCCTCCATCCGCTACACGCCGCAGCAGCGGACAGGTGAATATTTCGACAAACCAGGCGCCACATACCGCATTGGGTTCCCGCCGAGTCATTCTTGTTCAGGAACTTTTTTCTTGGCGCCGCGAGGGTCCACGTCGTGCCTTCAGGACTGCTGCTGGAAGCTGATCAGGCCGTCACGCCATCGGCGGGCGAGTTCATGCGCGTCCCGCTCGACGCCTTTCGCCTGGAGACGGCCGTCGACGTCGATCTCTACTGCCTCCCGCCGGGGAAGAAGTCGAGGCCTGCGCTTTATCGCAGCGCCCGCATCCCGCTGATCGCGGACGATCTCAACCTCCTTCGCCAGCGCGGTCACGCGGCGCTCTACGTGTCGGCGGATCAATTCGGCGCGCTCGAACGCGTGCTCCGCGAATCGCTCGCCGACATCGTCGACGACGAGTCGATCCCGGCCGAAAACCGCTTCGCCGTCCTTCAGTCGGCCATGGCCGTCGAGATGGACAGTACGTTCCGGCTCGCCAAGTGCGACCGCTTCGTGGCGCTGTCGCACCAGGTAGCCGATCAGGTCACGACGCTGTGCGGCGGCAATGCGATCGTCCCCCGCAAATTGTTCGACATGGTACGGCACGATTTTTACACCTTCACGCACCTGACCAACGTGGCGGGATTCGCCGTGCTCCTGGCCGACCACCTGGGCATCCGCGACCGCGCCGACCAGGAAAAGATCGCCGTCGGCGGTCTGCTGCATGACGTCGGCAAGCGATTTATCCCCGCCGACGTGCTGTGCAAGACCGCGAAGCTCACCGACGACGAGTGGGACCTTATCAAGGCCCACCCGGTGCGCGGCTACGAAGACTTGTGCGATCGCAGCGACGTCGACGACGCGCAGTTAATGATGGTCTACCAGCATCACGAGCGGTTCGACGGCACGGGATACCCAGTGGGCCTCGCCGGCGACGACATCCACCCCTGGGCCCGCATGCTCGCGATTTGCGACGTGTTCGACGCGCTCACCAGTTTGCGACCCTACCGCAAGCCGGCCTCCTGGCCCGAGGCGATCAAATACCTCGAGTCGCATGCCGGCACTCACTTCGACGCCGAGATGGTGCGATGCTGGAAGTCGGCGATGCAACAACGCTGAACGAAGACGCCTGGCGCGCTCTGGCGGCCCAAACGCAGTTGCCGCGGAGCGTCGCCGAGTTCTTCGCCGCGCAGCGCAGCAGTGAGCTGCGGACCACGTCCCGGCGCCGGTTCCATCGCCAGCCCTTGCGGGGCCCCGCCATTCTCCTCGTCGGCGACGACCGCCACGCGGCCTTCACCAAGGACCTCTCGCGAACCGGCCTCGGCTTCTTCGCCCCCCTCCACCTGCTCCCCAAGCGGATCGTGCAACTCTGGCTACCCCAAGGACGCGTACTGCGGCTCCGCATCACTCGTTGCGTCCGCCGCGGCCCCGACTGCTTCGAATGCGGCAGCGCGTTTGATCTGGGCGAGGCCAAGCCCTGACGGGCAAATCGCCGGTCGTGGGTCAGTTGGGTCACCCCGACAGGATGGTCTCGTGGGAAATATCGCTCCTCACCACGGACAGACAAAACGCCGATGAACGATAGGGGATCGTCGGTCGCCGCGCCGCCCCCCTAGGTTGCGGCGTTCGCCGCCCGCCTTGCCCCATGGAAGCCACCGGCTCTGCCAGTGGACTCCCCCTCGCTTTTGCCGAGTCCCGCGGCAGAGCGGAGGGCTTTCGCTCGCATCCCCATAATTGCCGCACATTTTCGAGGACGAGGCGTGGACTTCCCTGGTCTGAACGGCTTTCTCGGCACGCGCGCGTCGATCATGCTCGACCTCGTGTTCCTGGCCATGTTTGCCGTCGTCCCGGCGCTGTTCTGGAGCATCCGTCAGGCGCGCCGCGGGAGGTATGCGCTCCACAAGCGCGTGCAGCTTGCCCTGGGCCTCGTCCTCGGCGCCGCGATCGTGCTGTTCGAGGTCGACATGCGATTTGTGAGCGGCTGGCGCGACCGGGCCGAGCCGTCGCCCTACTTCGCCTCGGTCGATGACGCCGACGCCGCGTCGAAGTTCGTCTGCGTTTCGCTCGCCGGCATGGACCGCGTGCCGGGTTGGGTGTTCCGCGCGCTGGCGATCCACCTCGTCTTCGCCGTCAGCACAGCGGTGCTGTGGACATGGACGACCGTGCGCGCCTGGCAGCGTTTCCCCAATCCGCCGGCGCCGAACGACTACAGCCCCACTCACCGTCGCCTCGGCTTGCTCGCCGCGATCGACATGACATTGACGGCCGTCACGGGCTGGATTTTCTACTGGCTGGCGTTCGTGGCGTGAGGCGCTCGCCGGGCTTGGACGCGCCGCGTAGAATCGCGTCGATGCGGACCACTGCTCATCGCCAGAAACTCGTCGGCGCCGCCGCGCCGCCGGCCGACTTGCCGCGGCTGCCCGTCGACTTCTTCACGCAGCGGGCGATCGAATTCGCCCCCGCGCTCTTGGGCGCCATTCTCGTCCGCCGCGTCGGCGCCCTCGTCCGCCGCGCACGCATCATCGAAGTCGAGGCCTACCTCGGCCCCAAAGACCTCGCTTCGCACTCGTCGAAGGGCCGCACCAAACGCACCGCCGTGATGTTCGGCCCGCCCGGCCGCGCGTATGTGTATCTCATCTACGGGATGCACACGATGCTCAATGTGGTGGTCGGTCGCGAAGGCGACGCCGAAGCCGTGCTGCTCCGCGCCGCCGAGCCGCTCGATGGCTGGGACGCCGACCTTTCCGGCCCGGGCCGGCTGGCGCGCCACTTCGCCGTCACGCTCGCCGACAACGGCCGCGAAGTGACCGGCGACGGTCCCGCCTTTCAAGCCGACGCAACATATCGCCCGCGAGTCGTCCGCCGCAAGCGCGTCGGCGTCGATTATGCAGGCCGCTGGAAGCACCGCCGCTTGCGGTTCATCGACGCGGGCAACCCTGCGTCCGCGCGGCTCCGGTATTAGAAATCCGCCCCCTTCACTCCGGCGCAACGGCCCCGTTCTCGATCCAAATCCGCATCTGCGTCACGAACTCCTCGTGCGTCAGCGGCGGCATCGTCCGGCCGTCGCCAGGATCCCAGCCCCACAGCACCAGCGAATCCTCGCTTACATGGTGCAGAATCTGCTCGAGAGTCTTGCCGCCGTTCTGCTTGGGATCGACCATCTGCAGCGCCAGTTGCCGCGGCGTCTTCCCTTGGAACACCATCGGCATCTCAGGCGTGAGCAAATGCCAGTTTGGATTCCCCGGCGGCATATTCTCGCCCGGGAGGTTTGTATCCTGATGGCAGTTGCCGCACTTCAGGGCGTATTTGCCCTTGCCATCCGCCCCGCGTTTCACCAGCTGCGCATGCGGATGGCTGTCGTCTCCCTGCAACGGCGCATCGCCCGCTGGGTGGCAATTCATGCACCGCGGATGCATGAACACCTTGTAAGTCTGCAAGAACGCCGCCCGCGACGACGCCGCGTCGCCGCCGAGCGCCTGCTGCGCGGTCGCTTCTTCAGGAATCACCGCCTCAATGCCGACGAACGCGGCCGCCATCACGACAAGGCCGGCTAGTCCAGCGCAATAAGGTCCGATTCGCAGTTTCATCTCGCCAGGTCCCTTTCGGAGTCACCCAGTCGTCATGTCTAGCTTCCGAATCGGCAGCCGCCGCACGCGCTTCCCCGTGGCGGCGAAGATCGCGTTGGCCACGGCCGGCGCCACCGGCGGTACGCCCGGCTCGCCGATGCCGCCCATCGCCTCCGTGCTCGGCATGATATGCACCTCCACGTCCGGCGCCTCGTGCATCCGCAGCATTGGGTAGTCATGAAAGTTGCGCTGCTTGACCCGCCCGTTCTCGAAACTAATCTCGCCGTACAGCGCCGCCGTGAGCCCAAACACAACGCCGCCTTCCAACTGCGCCGCGATCGTCTCGGGATTCACGACCGGCCCGCAGTCGACGGCACACACGACGCGGTGGACCCGCACCGCCCCATCGTCGCCCACCGACACCTCCGCCACGTGCGCGATGAAGCTGCCGAACGATTCGTGCACGGCCAACCCTCGGGCGCGCCCTGCCGGCGGTGGCGTGCCCCAATCGGCCTTTTGGGCGGCCAATTGCAGCACGCCCTTGTGCCGCGGGTGATCGCTCATCAGCGCCAGCCGAAATTCCAGCGGGTCCTTCCCCGCCGCGTGGGCCAGCTCGTCGATGAACGACTCGACCGCGAACGCCGTGTGCGAATGGCCCACCGACCGCCACCACAATGTCGGCACGCCCCCCGGCGCCATTTGCCAATCGACCTGCAAGTTCGGCATCGCGTAGGGCAAGTCCGCGGCGCCCTCGACGGCCGTCTCGTCCACGCCGTTCTTGACAATGAACGCCTCGAACGGCGTCCCCGCCATGAACGACTGGCACACGATCCGATGCTGCCACGCTACGGGCTCGCCCGCCGCGTTCAATCCCGCCGCGAGTACATGGTGCGCCGCCGGCCGGTAGTAGCCGCCTCGCGTATCGTCCTCGCGCGTCCACACGACCTTCACGGGAACGTTCACCGCCTTCGACAACTCGACCGCCTCGCGGACAAAATGGCTGTCGATCACCGCCCGCCGACCGAACCCGCCGCCCAACAGCGTCGTGTGCACATTCACTTTGTCGGGCGTCAGCCCGGTGATCTGCGCTGCTGTCGCCTGGTCGGCCGTCTGAAACTGAGTGCCCGTCCACACGTCGCACCCGTCGGCGCGCACGTCGGCCACGCAGTTCATCGGCTCCATCGTCGCGTGCGCCAGATACGGAAGTTCGTAAACCGCCTCCAACTTCTTCGCGGCTTCGCCCAGGGCAGCCGTCACGTCGCCTTGCTTCCTCGCTTCGGCTCCAGCCGTTTTCGCCAGCGCCGCGTATTCTTCGCGCTGCTTGCCGCTGTCGAGGTCGGCGAGCGGCCCGTCGTCCCATTCAATCGTCAGAAACTCCCGCCCCTTCTTCGCCGGCCAGAACCCATCGGCCACCACCGCGACGCCGCGGCTGATCTCGACCACGTCTCGCACGCCCGCTACGGTCTTCGCCCTTGTCGCATCGAAGCTCTTCACTTTCCCGCCAAACACTGGCGGCCGTGCGACGACCGCCACCAGCATTCCCGGCAGCGTCACGTCGATCCCAAAAATCCCCTTGCCGTTGATTTTCTCCGGCGCGTCGAGCCGTTTGGTCGGCTTGCCGATCAGCTTGAAGTCCTTCGGATCTTTCAGCGGCACGTCCGCCGGCGCAGTCAGCTTTGCGGCCGCCTCGGCCAGCTTGCCGTACGACTGGCGACGGCCCGACGCCCCATGAATCACTTCGCCGTTCTCCGTGCGGCAGCTTGCCGGCTCCACGCCCCACGCTGCCGCGGCCGCCGCCACGAGCATCGCCCGCGCCGTCGCTCCCGCCTTCCGCAGCCGCTCCCACTCGGTGCGAACGCTGGTGCTCCCGCCGACCATTTGCACGCCGTAGTTCACATGAAAGTAGTCCGGCGCCGCCGGCGCATGCTCGGCCCGCACGCGGCGCCAATCCGCGTCGAGCTCCTCGGCCACCAGCATCGGCAGCGACGTGAAGGTGCCCTGCCCCATCTCCGAATGGTTCACGAGCACGGTGACCCAATCGTCGACGCCCACGCGAATGAACGCATTGGGGGCGAACGTCGTAAAGTCGCCGCCCTGCTGCGCAGCCGCGCGTGGGTCGAGCTCCGGCAAGTACACGCCCAACACGAGCCCCCCGCTCGCCGCGGCCGTCGACTTCAGAAACCGTCTCCGGCTGAACCGGCGGAATTCGGCCACGTCGCTCACGGCGCCCCTCCTTCCACCGCCAGCGCCGCGGCCCGATGGATCGCCTTGCGAATCCGCTGATAGGTGCCGCAGCGGCAGATGTTGCCGCTCATGCATTCGTCGACGTCCGCATCAGTTGGCTGCGGATTCTCGCGCAGCAGCACCGCCGCCGCCATGATCTGCCCGCTCTGGCAATACCCGCACTGCGGCACGTCCTCGGCAATCCACGCCTGCTGGAGCGGGTGGCTCAAGTCGTCCGACAAGCCCTCGATCGTCGTTACGTGTTTGCCGGCGGCCCGCGAGACGGGCGTCACGCACGATCGCACCGCTTCGCCGTCAAGGTGTAGCGTGCACGCGCCGCACTGGGCCATCCCGCAGCCGAACTTCGTGCCGGTGAGCCCGAGCGTTTCCCGCACGACCCACAACAGCGGCGTGTCGGGCGGCACGTCCACCTCCCGCCGCTGGCCATTGACGGTGAGCGAAATCACGGCGGCAACCTCCTGATGCTGGCGGCGGCTGGCAGGTCCGATCCGTTCGTCGGCGGGAAGTATACCGCTGACGTGAATCGAAGGCCAATCAATCGCCCGACCTCCGCAAATCTCGCGCCTCCAAACGCGCCGCAACGCCGAGCCCTCCGCGCCGCGAGATATGAAAATAATGTCGCCATGCATGGCCACGGTTGACTCTCCCCAGCAGCGCCGCCGCTATCGCGGCAACTTGTTGCACGCCTGCGCCAGGCCCGCCGCGGCGTTCTTCTCCAACACCCGCTGGACTACCACCGCCAGTGGCAGCGCCGGACCCGTCGGAACGGCCGCCACGCTCACATGGAGCATCGCCCCGATGGCACGACGGTCGGCCGGCGCGTCGAAAGGGAGAGGGTTGGGGATTTACGTCTCGCCGCGGCCCGTTTCGCCCGTCCCCCCCGGCAGATTCCCCCTCATCCCGTCGCCATCGCCCGCCGACCCGCCCTCCGGCCGCCTCCCCCAAACGTCGCTCGGCCCCCCGCAAGCTACACTAGTGCGTCCCCGTCGCGACAATTGGTATAATTGGCCAACTCGCCTCGGGGGCGGCCCACTTGGGCGAAGCCCCATTCCTCCAAATCAACATCCCACGTCGCCCAAATCAACATCCCACGTCGCCGACCGGCTGGGAGCGCCTCGCGCCAAGAGTCGATCTGTCGGCCCTGTCTTTCCAGAGGGGTATTTTTCATGACGGCCCGTCACCTAATCTCCCGTCTAATCTCCCGCACGCCGCTCGCCGCCGCGTTGATTGCGACGCTCGCTGCGTCGCACGTCGCCGCCCTGGCCCAGGCGCCTGCCGCCGCCCAGGAAGCGCCCAAGCCCAAAAGCAAATTCCGCGAGTTCGCCGACGTCACCAAAGACGCCACGAAAATCGACGGCCTGTTCACGCTCTACCACGACGGCCAGCACCTCTACGCGGCCCTGGGCGGCAGCTCGTTTGACAAGCCCTTCCTCGCCCCCATGAGCATCGCCCGCGGCGCCGCCTCGGCCGGCATGGGACTCAACTTCGACGAGCAGTGGGTCATCTCCTTCAAGCGCGTCGGCGACGTCGTCCACCTCATCCGCAAGAACCTCCGCTACGAAGCCCCCAAGGGCACGCCGCTCGAGAAAGCGGTCCAGCAGAACTACACCGACTCCGTCCTCATGGCCCTGCCGATCATCAGCGATAACGCCCCCGGCGGCGCCGTCCTGGTCGACTTCGCCGACGTCTTCCTCACCGACTTCGCCGAGTTGGGGGTCGGCGGCCTCGACCGCCAGCGCTCCAGCTTCAGCAAGATCAAAGGCTTCAAGGACAACATCGAGCTGCAGGTGAACCTCACCTTCCGCAGTTCCTCCAGCGGCGGCTACTACGGCGACTACGGATACATCGACCCCCGCGGCGTGTCCCTGGTGATGCACTACAGCATCGTCAACATGCCCGACGGCGGTTACCGCCCCCGCTTGGCCGACCAGCGTGTGGGTTACTTCCTCAACGCCACCAAAGACTTCGGCTCATCCGACCCCGACACAACGTTTGTCCGGCGCATCAACCGCTGGCGGCTCGAAAAGGCCGACGGCGGCGCCGACCTCTCGCCCCCCAAGAAGCAAATCGTCTGGTGGATCGAGGACACCGTCCCGCACGAGTACCGCCCCTACGTCGAGGAAGGCATCCTCGAATGGAACAAGGCCTTCGAGAAAATCGGCTTCCGCAACGCTCTGGGCGTCCGCTGGCAAAATGAGCGCGACGAGTTCGACCCCGAGGACATCAATTACTGCACGTTCCGCTGGGTGACCACGCCCGCGACGTTCGCCATGAGCAACGTCCGCTCGAATCCCGTCACCGGCGAGATGATCGACGGCGACGTGATCTTCGACGCCAGTTGGATCCGCGTCTGGCAGCAGGAACACTCCTACCTCGTCGCCGCCCCCACTTCCGACGACAAGGGCGACGACGATGAGGACGGCAAGGACGACGACGAAGACGCCGTCACCCTCGACGTTGGCGACATCCTTAGCCCGATGATGGCCGCCCGCTATGGTTACGGCATGCCGCTCAATGTCCGCGGCAACGTCACCCGCCGCTCGCCCCAGGCGGTGCTCCACGGCGAGCGCGTCCTGGAAGTCGTCCCCGGCAACTGGAGCCCCTTCCACATCGCCCTAAGCCGCAAGGCGTCCAAGGTCGGCTGCTGCGCCGCCTGCCAATACGCCACCAGCATGGCCGGCCAGTTCCGCATGGCCGCGATGGCACTCGGCGCCAGCGCCGCCGCTGGCAAAGACGGCGAGCTCCCCGAGGAGCTCATCGGCCAGGCGATCAAGGCGATCGTCATGCACGAAGTCGGCCACTCGCTGGGCTTACGCCACAACTTCCGCGCCAGCACCATGCTCGACGAGGACGAGCTGCACGACACCAAGATCACCCGCGAGAAAGGCCTCGTCGGCAGCGTCATGGACTACGTCCCCTTGAACATCGCACCTAACGGCGACAAGCAGGGCGACTACGCCACGACTACCATCGGCCCGTACGACTACTGGGCCATCGAGTACGCCTACAAGCCGATCTCCGGCAGCGAATCCGAAGAGCTCAAGAAGATCGCCGCCCGTTCGCCGGAGCCGGGCCTCGAATACGCCACCGACGAGGACCTCTACGACTCCAACGACCCGCGCGTCAACGTGTACGACCTGGGCTCCAGCGGCCTGGCCTTCGCCAAGAGCCGCATCGCCTTGGCCGAGGACGTGCTGGATACGCTCGACGAGGCCCTAGTGAAGGACGGCCAATCGTGGGCCCGCCTGCGGCCGGCGTTCCTCACCATCCTGCAGCAGTACGGCGACGCGGCGTACCTCGCCACGCGCTACATCGGCGGCCACCAAATCTCCCGCGACACACGCGGCAGCGAAGGCGCCGACGACCCGGTCGTCCCCGTCACCGGCGGCGACCAACGCAAAGCCCTCAAGTTCATCGCCGAGAGGATTCTCGTCGACAACCCGATTCCCATGCGGCCGGCGCTGCTCCGCCGCGTCACCGGCGAGCACTGGATGCACTGGGGCGCCCCTGCGGGAGCCGCCAGCGCACCGTACTACGCTTACGTCCAGTCGATCCAGAACATCGCCCTCTCCGAGATGTTCGCCTACGGCGACCGTTTGCGGATGATCGAAGACAACGAAGCCCTGGCTGATAAGGACGACAAGCCGCTCCGCTCGTCAGAAGTCTTCCGCACGTTCACCGATGCCATCTGGTCGGACCTGGTGAAGGCGCGCGACGAAGCCGCGAAGCCCGCCGACAGCGACGATGAAGAAACCGATGACGAAGAAGCCGACGAGGACGAGGAAAGCGCCGAGGACTCGATGGTCGAATTGAACCTGCCGAAAGTCCGCCGCAACCTGCAGCGGCAGTACCTCAAGCACCTGGTCGGCATCACGCTCGGCCCGCGCAGCCTCTCCGGCGGCGCCGCCTTCGCCTACTTCAGCATCGGCGCCCCGTTCCCCTCCGAGTCCCGCAGCCTGGCCCGCATGCACGTCAAGGAGATCCACGCCTTGATCAAAGACGTGTTGGAGAGCGACAAGATCACGCTCGACGAGCTCTCGCGGGCGCACCTGGAAGAGTTGTCCGACCAGCTCGCCAAGACGCTCGACGCACGAGTGACGGCGGGGGATTTCTGACAATCGTTGCCGAGTTTCTCTGAAACTCGCACGCATCCTACCTTCTTTTCCGCTTCGGCAGGGGCGTGGTCGCGACAATCATAATATGCATGGGCGCGTAGCGCCGACGAGCTGACCTCGGCAGAGTGCCGCCGAGCCGTAAATTGGCTTGACTTACGGCAAATTGCCTAATAAAGTGATGTTAGCTTCTGGATAGAAGCTGTGTAGAGCCTGGACGTGGTTCTGGATGCGTTGCCGCTGGTAAGCGGCATCTCGCTCTGACTTCAGTCAGGGTGGGGCGCTATTAGGCGCTCTAGAACCGGTCCCTTTCTCGGAGTACCGGTTATGAATCCCGAAAAAGTTGTCGTGCGATTCGACAAGGTCGCTGAGCAGTCCGCGGGACCTGTATTGCGCATTATCGGGTTTGTAAAAGCCAGAGATGTGCTGCAATTGTTTGACGCAGCTGATTTGGAGGCCAACCCACGGTCAGCAAAGTCAGGTGCGGTCACCGAAGACATTCAGGAAAGCATCAGAGACACGCCTGACATCTTTGTTTTCAAGACCAAAGGTGTTCTTGTCGGCGCGTCGGACTATCAACGCCTTCAACGGAATCGGTATGAACTACGATTCCTAAATCCAAAAATCGAGGGGATTCTCGATGGCGGACACAATATGCTCGCAATTGGCACCTACATTCTCTCCAGCGCATTGTCCGACCCGTCCCTAAAACGGAAGATAAAGCGTTGGCCCGATTTTAAGGATCTATGGGAATCCAATCGTGACCAAGTAGATGCGCTTCGCAAACGAGCTCGCGAGATCGACGACGAAGCCGGTCCACTCGACTTCCTGATTCCACTTGAAATACTTGTCCCGTCCGATCTGGAGGATCCCGAGGTCATTGACGAATTCAACACATCGCTCCTCGCAATCTGTTCCGCTCGTAACAACAATGTGGAACTCACATTGGAAACGAAAGCCAACAAGAAGGGCTATTTTGAAGACCTTCGACAAGCTTTACCAGCTTCTATTGGCGATCGCGTGGAGTGGAAGACTAATGACGGCGGCGACATCAAAGTTCGCGATTTGATTGCACTCTCTTGGATTCCGTTGTCAGCGCTCGAACTTGAGCTAATTCCAAGGATTCCGCCGCAAAATATCTATCGGAACAAGGGTGAGTGCGCGAAACTCTTTGACGATGTAATGAGCTCAGACGAGGTCTCTCAACCCACAGAGGGCGAGTACACGCGAGCATTGCATAACATTCAGATTCGTAGCGCCTTGCGAATGGCCGCAGAGTTCCCCGCTCTTTACGATGAGATCTATCAATCCTTCCCTGCTGCTTACAACGCGGATGGCGAAGGTAAGTTTGGCAGGATCGCCATCGTAAAGATGGCCAAGAATATGCGAAGCGCCCCAACGTCTTACTTTTGCGGCCGGCGCGTGGAGTATAGCTATCCCGACGGTCTAATCATGCCGATCGTATATGGCCTAAAGGCCTTAATCGGTTTGGACGAGAATGGGTGTGTCGAATGGACTCAAGATCCAGTCCAGTTTCTGAAAGAGTACTTGCCTTCAATTGTTAAGAAGTATCGTGTAATTCTCGATGCATTTCGCTTTGATCCGCAGAAAGTTGGAAAGAATGAAGGCTCCTACGACCTTGTCTTAGACGCCTTCGAAACAGAGATCATGCGACAGAGGCAGCTTGTTTGAGCAATGCTTCCACACAGGAATGCGAACACGCGATCGCCATGCCCGCGAAGTCCAGCTCCGCGGGCATGGCTTTTCTTGCAATTCACTCTCCGCGCTCGCCGCTCATCTCCTCCAGCGCCGATTCCGCCCGCTCCCATTTCTCGCGCGGACCGGCATCGTCGGGCAGCTCGTTCTTGATGCGGTCCAGCCACTCGCCATACGCCCGCAGCATGGCGCTCGCCTCGTCGTCGCGGTCGACGCTGCGCAGGCTAATCGCCATCTCCCGGTGAAACCACGTGAGATTGCCCCAATAGAAGTCGTTCCACGGATACGCCTCAACAAGCCGCTCCATGTCGCGCATCGTCGGTCGAAACACGGCCACCGCTTCGTCGGCGCGCCCCTGATAGGCATAACATTGCCCCAGGCGCATCCGCAACGCGCTTGCCGTGTCGAGCGCCTGCTGTGAATCGGGATGCTCTTGCAACTCGACTTCGAGCAGCCGCAGCCCGCGCTTCAGCGTCGCCTCGCCTTCGGCAAATCTGTCGCCCGGCATTTCGGCCAAGACATCGAACAGTTGCGTGCACGCCCATGCGGTTTCATACCGCTCGTTGAGGTCGCCGGGGTACATCGCGGCGAATGCCTCGCCGCGATCGATCGCCGCGCGGTACATCCGCTCGGCTTCCGCGACGTCGCCCCGCATCTGCGCGAAATGCGCCAAATGCCGAACGCACAACACGACGGGCTGCCGCCGCTCTGGCCAGCGCTGCTCCAGGTCGTCGTACAGGGCGAGCGCCGTGCGAAAGTGTGCCTCGGCCTTGGGATCCTGCGGCGGCATGGGCGATTGCATGACGAACGACGTGAATGCCAGGTCCCTCTCCGCGGTGGCGAGCTCCTCCAAATACTGCGGCGGCTCCGGGTCCAGCGGCAACAGCTCCTCGAGCAGCGCCGCCTGTCGTTGCAATGACTCGACCGCGTCCCCGTTCCGGTCGAGTTCCCGCTCCAGCGACGCCTTCGCATGCAACACGTTCGCCATTTCGTGCCGCAGCAGCGGGTCGGCGCCGGTTTGCGAGGCGAGCGCCTCGTAAAACCGATAGGCGTCCTGGAGCAGATCGACGCGCACAGGGTGGAGCCGCGGCGCTTCGGCGAACACGTCGCTCGCCGTGCGCGTGAGCATCTGGTTGATCGCGTCGTGGGCCGTCGTCAGCGCGACGTCTTTCTCGCCCAGAGCCGCTGCACGCGCCGCCGATTCTTTACGAATCTTGGCGTTGCTCACCGACAAGATGACGACGGCTAGCAGCGCGAGCGCAGCGACGGCGCCCGTGAGCGAGGCGACGAGCGGATTCCGCCGGGCCCATCGCACGAGCTGTTCCGCCGGCGTGGATCGCCGCGCCAGGATCGGGCGGTCAACCAGGAACCGCCGCAAGTCCTCAGCCATTTCGGCGGCGGCGTGATAGCGTTCGCCGGGCTCCTTGTCGATGGACTTGAGAATGATCGTCTCCAGATCGGCCGGCAGCGCGGAGTCGAGCTTGCTCGGCCGCGTTGGTGCGTCGTAGCAAATCTGCTCGATGAGACGACCGCGGCTGAAGTCGCCGAAGATCGGCCGCAGCGTCGCCAGTTCGTAAAGCGTGGCGCCCAGCCCATAGACGTCGCTGCGGGGATCGCTCCAGCCGTCGATTCGCTCTGGCGCCATGTAGCGGAGCGTGCCAACAAAGTCGCCGGTTTGCGTCAGCCCGTCAGCCGCCTCGTCCTTGGCAAGGCCGAAGTCCGTAATCCACACGTTGCCCCTGGCGTCGAGCAACAGGTTCGACGGCTTCACGTCGCGATGGAGAATCCCCTCGCCGTGGGCGTAGGCGAGCGCCTCAGCCACTTGCAACCCCACACGGGCGACGCTCTGGTAAAAATCCCGCCCGCCGCTCGAGGTAAATTCGGCTTGATTCCCCCTCCCTGGAAGGGAAGGGTCCAACCGAGCACGGTCGCCAGCGGCGACCGAGCGCAGGGCGGAAGTCGGTTCGTTTTTTGGGGAAGGATTCCCGCGGTCTCCAGCCCCGTTCCCGTCCGCGCCTTTTTCCTCGTGCTGCCCATCTTCTTCTCCCGCGCGCGGCAACGCCCCCGACAGCAATCCCGCCGCCGTCTCGCGCGTCCACGCGTCGCCCGGCTCAACCACCGTCGCATCGCCCTGCTTCGCTCGCCGCATTCGCCGCAGCTCGTCGATCACCAAATCGAGACTCTGCCCGGGGATGAACTGCATCGCGTAGTAGTGCAGCCCGTCACACTCGCCCACGCCGAACACCGGCACAATGTGCGTGTGATGCAGCCGAGCCGCGGCCCGCGCTTCGAGGCGAAACCGTTCGAGGTGCGTCGCGTTGAGCAACGACGCCGACGACAGCACCTTGAGCGCCACGTGCCGCCCCAGCGATTGCTGGACGGCCTCGTAGACGACGCCCATTCCGCCGCGGCCGATCTCGCGGACGATGGTAAAGTCGCCGATCTGGCTGGGCGTCGCTGGCGCGACGCCGTCGTCAGTTCTTGAACTGAGCGGTCCACCGTCGACCAGCGCATGCTGTTCCAACAGCACCAGCGCGGGCAGAAGTTCGCGGACCTCGTCAGCCAGCTCGGGATACCGTCTTGCGTACTCCTCGATGCTCGGCCGCTCGCCGGCTCTCAGCCGCGCTACGAACGAGTCGGCCAGCTCCTCGATCGCGTCACGAACGTGCGACTTCTCGGTCATGCCGCCGGCAGCCCTCTCGTTCATGACAAGGACTCCATGCCTCCCGGCATTGCGACGAGCACGTCCTTCAGCCGCACCAGCGCCCTGGCATACCGCTTGCTGGCCGCGCTCTTGTCGAGACCCAGAACCTCGGCGGCTTCGCCGTTGGAAAGCTGTTCAAAGTGCCGCAACGCGAGAATCTCGCGGTCAATCGGCTCCAGGGCGTTAAGCGCCTCCTGTAGCCGTAGCTTCTGCTCGATCCGCACCGCGGCTTGGCTCGGCGTACTCAATCGCCCCAAGAAGTGGGCCGCTAGGTGGGCCGTCGTCGTCTCGGGGTAGGCGCCTTGGTAGAGCGAAATCTCACGCCCCGCGTCGCGGGCCTGGGCCCCCAGGTGTCGGCGATGCTGCTCCGCCAGCCGCTGCCCCGTGAGGAATCGCAACCAAAGGAAGAATGGCATCGTCGGGTTGGCGGCATACTCCGGCAGCCGCCGGGCCGCGTCGATGTACGCCTCTTGAATGACGTCCGAGGCGTCAATCCGACCCTGCAGTCGCCGGTCGAGGCGCAACGCCACCATCTGCCGCAGCCTGGTGCGGTAGGCGGCCATCAACTGCTCCCAGGCCACGTCGTCGCCCTGGGAGGCGCATTGGGCAAGGCGCAGGGACTCGCTGTCGTTGGGAAGCGGCGGCATGAGTCCCATCATAAGACCCTAACTGCCCGGCTGCGTCCTCTGGGGACCGAAACTTCCCGAAAACGAGGGGTCGAAGACGCGCCGACGCCGATCTGCCGCACGACTCCGAGGCAACCTCGTAGTTGAGTGGTTGGGCCGCGAAATCTTCGTCCCCAACCGGCATGGCCTTGCAGTTGAAGGATTAACCCGCCGCTTGCTCGGGTCGTGCGGCGGCCGGTACGGAAAGGGCTCACTCCATGGCAATGCGGCGAAACGTTCGACGGCGACGGCGTTTACGATTGGGCGGCGCTCGGCGCCAATCCGCGACCTCCGAGCGATTCGCCTTCGAACCGCTCGAAGACCGCCGGATGCTGGCCGGCTATTTCGATACGATCGCCAACCAGGTGTCCGGCCCGAGCGGCGCCATGGCGACGGTGACCGGTTCGCTGCGGGCGATCGACAGCCTGACTCGATTGCCGATCATTAACACGCCGATCGACCAGATCGGCGATGTCACCGAGGCGCTCGAGAGTTTTCGGCTCGGGCTGGATAACACGCTGCGGTCGCTATCGCCGGGGCAGTCCGTGGCCCAAATCCAGGCGGCAATTTACAACGCGCTGGGCCCCAGCGGCGTCAGCATGCTTGCCAATCGCACGGGTCCAGCCACTGTGGGCCCGGAAGATGTGGGCGTCACGCCCGGAGGCGGCGGCGTCGATATCGTCATCAACATCGGCTTGACCAGCGACGACGAATCGTCGCCCGTGGGACTGGGCGTCGACTCCATCCCGTTCCGCCCGGCGGCGAACGAGGGCGACGGCAGCTTCAGCGTCGGACTCGTCTACCAGAACTTCAATTTTGGCTACAACACGAGCGAAGGCGCCTACTTCCGCACGGCGGCGCCCAACGAACTCCAGTTCACGATCAACGGCCACATGCCTGCCGCGTTCACCGCGGGCCTGGGATTTCTGAACTTTGCCGTCGAGGACGGCACGCCCGGGGTTCCCGATCTCACGCTCAGTTTCACCGCCGACGTGACGCCGAGCTTCACCATCGCCAACCCACAGATCAGCGGCGGCGTGCACTTGCTGCTCGGCATGGAGGCGTCGTTCCCCGCGCCGGGCCTGCCAGAGTTCCGCACCGACATGCGGCTCGACTGGACTCTGCCAAACGTGTCGCCCACGACCGGATTGGGCGCCGCCTGGGGCGTCCCCACGCTGCGTTTTGAAAACGTGGAGATGAACGTCGGCTCAATGCTCGGCAGCATCGTCCAGCCAATCGCCGAGCGCGTGCAAACTGTGTTCGAGCCGCTGCAGCCGGTGTTCGACTTGATCACGACGCGCATCCCGGGGCTGAGCGACCTGTCCGAAGCGCTCGGCGGGCCCAAGGTCGACCTCGTGTTCATGTCAAAAGTGATGTCGGCGCTGCCCGAGCCGCCCAGTGCGCTGATCACGATCATCGAGTCGGCCAATCGCCTGCGGCAATTCTCAGAAACGGTCGACGTGCTGGCCGGACTCGGCAACGACCATTGGATTCGCGTGGGCGACTTCACCATCAGCGGGCCCAGCGGCGGTTCGCTGCTCGGCGCCCCGGCCGCGGCGCTCGGAAACTTGGGTTTGAACAATTGGTCGGACCTGGTTTACAGCGGCAACGGGATCAACTTCGACGGTCTCAAGGCCGCGATCCGCGACGAACTGGGCGACGAAGTCGGCGGCGAGATCAACTCGCTCTGGGATGCGTTATCAGGCGAGTTCCAGGGCAACGGCCTGACGGTTGACGTGCCCCTGGCAAAAGACCCGGCGGGCGTCGCGCTGGGCATGCTTTTGGGACGAGACGCCGACCTCGTGACCGTCACCGGGAGGCTCAACCTCGACGTCGACAAGACGTTTAATCTCTCGCCGATCCCCGGGCTGATTGTCGGCCTGCAGGCCGCCGCCAGCTTTGACGCCTACGCGAAGCTGGGCTACGACACGCACGGGCTCCGCGAGGCGATTGCGCCGCTCTACGTCGGCGGCAATTTCGACGTCGGCAAGATGCTCAACGGCCTGTGGATCGATCGCAATACGGGACTCACGGGCGAGGGCTTCATCCGCGTCGCCGCGGGTGTGGGCATTCCCGACGTCGTCGAGC
>JBIOVA010000241.1:0-4609 GCA_044867485.1 Lacipirellulaceae bacterium
CGGTTGTTGGGTGGACGCCGCAGGGGGGAGGGGGCCGGAACGAGTGTGGGCAAAAAACTCGCGACCCCGTTGTGCTTGCCACCGCGCGCCGCCCAGTAGCACGCCCACGATCGCCAGCGACGCGACCGCTTTTCGTCGCGTCGAGCGCCGCCGCCGCATCAGTGCCTCGGCGAGCATGTCGTCGGCCGAGAGCGTCGGCGGGGCCGCGTCTTCGTCGGCGCTTCGCAGCAGTTGTTTCAAGGCGTCGTCGTTCATGGCAAAAGGATTTTCCTCAATTGCTCACGCGCTCGTGTGAGGCGCACCTCGAATGTGCCGACGCGGACGCCCAACGCGGCGGCGGCTTCGGCGGGGGTCATGTCTTGGAGGTAGCACAGCACAATGGCTTCGCGGGATTTGGTTGGTAGTTGTGCGACCGCTTTCCGCACCAGCGCCGCTTGCTCGTTCTCGTCCGCCGCCGCACTCGTTGGCGGCACACTTGCGCCGCACCGCCGCTGGGCCCAGGCCTGGAACAATCGTTTCCGCAGCGATTGCTTCCGGGCGTGAGCCCGGCAGGCGTTGACGGCAATCCGCGTGATCCAAGTTTCTAATTTCGCATCGCCGCGAAAATTGCGGCGGGCGGCTAGCGCCGCCACCAGCACGTCCTGCACCAAATCGTCGGCCTCGGGGCTCCAAGCGGCGAGGCGTCGCACCAGTCGGGTTACATACGGCAGCAAGTGAGCGGCGACGACTTCGGCCGCGGTGGCGTCGCCGGCGCGGAAGGCCGCGGCCAGGGCCGGCCAGTCGAGTTCGGCGGCGTCGTGTCTCTCGACGGGCACGCGACGCGGTCCTCGGCGGCATGGTTCGAGGCGTCGGGTACGAAGCGCGGCGTTGGTCACTTGCCCATCCGCAGACATTAGATGCGCCGCTTGTGGGAAGGCTTACACGAGATTTGTCGAGAGGGTTCAGCTTGATGGTTTGGGGGGGTGAAGGCAAATCATGGTTGCTAAGCGACGCGGCGGGGGACTCGGCGTGGACGGCGGCGCGGGGCGTAGGCGGCGAAGCGGCCCAGTTTTTGGCTGCCGTAGCGGTAGGCGCGTGCGGCGCAGAGCACGCAGGGTAGGTAGACCAGGCCGCCGCAGTCGGGGCAGCGCACGGGGAGGGCGCCGGGGTTAATGGCGTGCCGCGCGGGCGCGGATTCGTCGCGGCCGAACAGACCGCGGCGACCGCTGGCCATGGCGCCGACGACGCCGCGGCTGACGTTTAACTTCTCGGCGATGGCTCGTTGCGAGAGCTCGCCCTCGTCGAGGAGGCGGCGGATTTCCAGGACCATTGTCAGGGAAAGCATAGCGATGCTCCAAGTCGCGAGTGGGGAATGCGGATTGGGGTGAATCCATCAAGGCGCTCATGTCGCTCATGTCGCTCACCAGTTTTCTGGTGAGCGCCCTGGTCACGCCGCGTCTTCGGCGGTCCAAAAGTCGCCGGGTTCGGGCTGCGGCTCGTAGTCGTCATCAGGGATGAGGGCGTCCCAGCACTCCTCGACCGGGATTTGGGACCAGTCGTCGTCGAGGCCGTGGGCGAGCACGTCGGCGCCGTCAGGGTCGTCGGGATCGTCGTCAGGCGGGGGCGAATCGGGCGGCGTAGGGAGTCGGGTTTTCATGGGTCGCGAGCTGTGCGGGCTTGTGGACGGTGCGTCGCAAAGTGGGCGGCGACGAACAGAAAACTAGCACAGCGCGCGGCCAATTAATATACTTTTGTTCACTAATTCTGCAGGTTTTTTGGGAGGGGGCTGGGGCCGCAAAATCCGAGATCCGAAACAAGCACCAATGGTCTACCCATCAGGCAAGACCCAACCCTTTGCTGGGTTTGGGGTTCGGGATTTCAGGCGTTGGGGATTGTTTCGAAATTCGAATTTCGAATCTAGGCGCGCGAAGAAGCGAAGCGGTGAGCACTTCGGGAGACGCGCCGAAACAGAAGGGAGCGCGGCGTCAGGTGCCGAGAGACGGCAGCGCGGTTTGCAGCAGGCGGTACATCGGATCGTCGGTGCGGCGGAGGCGATCGCGCATGTCTGCGGTGAGGTGCGACGCCGCGTCGGCCGCCGCGGCGAAGTCGCCCAACCGCTGGTTCACCACAACCAGCCCGGCGTACGCAAAGGCGCGGAGGTGTGACTGCTCCCCGGTCGCGTTCTCGGAGTCCCGCAACTTCACGAGCGTGTCGCGGGCCTTGCCGTATTCCTCGGTCAGGAACAGGTAGTAACGCACCAAGCCTTCGCGGGCCAGATCGCGTTCGAAGGGATCCAGCGAGGGAAAGTTGCGCTCGACGGCCAGCCATGCCGGTTCGCTGGGCGCCATCTTGGCGTGAAAGATTTGGGCGAGCGGCGAGCTGCGGCGCTCGACGGACGTGACAAGCTCCTCCGCCAAGTACGAACGCGGCCGTGTGGCGTATCCCGCGACGACGCCCACGACCATGGCCGAGGCCATGGCGGCCGCGACGTACCGCCGGCGGCGCATCGGGCGGGACAGCCGGGCGTCGGCTTGCATGAGTCGTCCGAGTTCCGTGGCGGCGGGGCTCGGCTGTTCGGCGGCGATCCATTCGGCCAACGACCAATGGTCGGCGCCGTCGCCCCAGCCCTGGGTGGCGGCCTCGCCGGCGAGCTTGCGCAACTCGGCCAACAGCTCGCCGGGACTCTGGAAGCGCTGCTCCGGTTTCTTGGCGATCATGCGGTGGACGATCCGCGCCAACCCGCTGGGGACGTCGCCGCGAACGTTTTCGAGCGGCTTTGGCGGGGCGTTGAGATGCTGCAGGGCGATGGCCAGCGCCGTGTCGCCCGTGTGCGGCGGGACGCCGGCCAGCAAGTGGTAACAGGTGACGCCGAGCGAGTAGACGTCGCTACGGGCGTCGACGGGGCGGCCCTCGATTTGCTCTGGGCTCATGTACAGCGGCGTGCCCATGGTGACGCCCACTTCGGTGAGCGTTTTGGCGTCGACGCTCTGCACGCGGGCCAGTCCAAAGTCGGCGACCTTCACCTCGCCGCTGTGGGCGAGCAGGATGTTCTCGGGCTTGAGGTCGCGGTGGACGATCCCCGCCTCAACAGCCTTGCACAGCGCGGCGACGACCTGGCGGAGGACGTCGAGCACCACGCGAGGGTCGAGAGCGGACTGGCGTTTAAGCACCTCCCCAAGATTCTTGCCGCGGACGTATTCCTGGGCGATGAAGTGGACGCCGTGGGCCTGACCGACTTCATAAATCTGCACGATGTTGGCGTGCACCAGCGACGCGGCGGCACGGGCCTCGTTGATGAACCGCTCGACATACGTGCCATCGCCGGCCAGGGAACGCGGCAGCACCTTGAGCGCGACCTGTCGGCCAAGCGAGCGCTGCTCGGCGAGGTACACCTCGGCCATACCGCCCGCGCCGAGGCGCCGCAGGATGCGGTAGTCGCCCAATTCGCGGCCGGTGAGATCGGGGGTATCCACGGGCATTGGACTGTCTGGCCGGGGAACGGATTAACCACTAAGGCACAAAGACACGAAGAAGAAAAGAAGAAGAAAATAAGGGAAAGGGGAATTCTGGGACACTAATAAACACTAATAAACACTAATCCGGATTAGCGATTATTAGCGTTCCTTTCCCTTCTTTTCTTCTCTTCTTTGTGCCTTCGTATCTTAGTGGTTCTCTTATCTCCGTAGTGCCGTGAGGACGCGTTTGGTCGCTTCGGATTTGTTGAGCACGTAAAAGTGGATGCCGGGGACGCCTGCGGCCATGAGGTCGGCGGCCTGGCGGGTGGCGAAGTCGACGCCGACTTCGAACTGGCCTTCGGGATTATCTTTGTGTTGTTCGAGCGCCTCCTCGAACGCCGCCGGGAGCCGGGCGCCGCACAGCGACGCGATGCGTTGGATTTGCGCGAGGTTGGTCACCGGCAACAGCCCGGGGACGATCGGAACCTTCACGCCGCATTCCACCGCGCGGTCGCGGAAGCGGAAGAAATCCTCGTTGTTGTAGAACAGTTGGGTGATGACGACGTCGGCGCCGGCGTCGACTTTGCGTTTCAGGTTGTCGAGATCGACCTGGGGATTGGGGGCCTCTTGATGCGTTTCGGGATAGCCGCCGACGGCGATGCCGACATTGGGGAATTCGCCGCGAATGAAAGAGACCAGCTCGTTGGCGTAGCAGAACCCGCCTGCGACCGCCTTGAACGCGGTCTCCCCCTTGGGAGGGTCCCCGCGGAGGGCGACCACATTGTCGATTCCCAACTCGGCGGCCCGACAGAGGTACGCCCGCAATTGGGGCGGGGTTCGGCCGACGCACGTGAGGTGCGTGGCGACCGGCAGCTTGTGCCGCTGGCGCACGCCAGCGATGACCTCCAGCGTGCGATCCTGAGTCGACCCCCCCGCGCCGTAGGTGCAGGTGATGAAGCTGGGTTGGAATTTGACCAGTTCGGCGACGTGGTGCTCCAGGCTGGCGAGCGCCTCCGGGGTCTTGGGAGGGAACAGCTCAAACGACAAGCCGAATCGGTTCGGGCCGTAGGCGTCGGCGATCGTCATGTCGTGGCGTCGTCGGGATGCGTTGTCGTCGTCGTTCGCCCGGAGTTCGGTCCGCCTGGAGTTCTTGTGCGGGCGGTCGAAGACTGCCA